>NZ_JBWKKU010000007.1:103468-216264 GCF_056431445.1 Saccharopolyspora sp. NPDC045941 | reverse complement strand
CGGGCAGATGCCATCGTCGGCCTTGACACGTGCCCAGACCAGCACGCCTGCCCCGGACCGCTCGATCCGCTCGACCATCACGCCGGCCAGGTGGGGCAGCAACGAGTCCAAACACTGATGATCACACGCCGACCATGATCACAAAGACCCGAACAGCACCAGCCACCAGGCCGACAGTTGATCACGCAACCAGCGACAGAGCCGCAGAACTTACAGTCCCTAGAACCTGGGGCGGCAGCACTGGAAGTGGGAGAGCGAGCTCCCGCGCGGGTTCGCCGCGCTGTCGCACTCGGGCTGGTGCTCTGCCTCGTCAGGGCATCGTCGCCGTCACGAGGCTGCTGGCCGCTGGGACGGCTCTTGGATTGACGTGAGTACTTCATCGGCGCCGGGATCAGTGATCCTTTCGCACGGAGGTCGTGTCGACGTCGGCGGGATTGCCGCTGGAGCCGATCGGCCGGAGCTCCGGAAGCGGGAGACCAAGCTCGTCGACGAGGACGGAGTGGTTCTCGTCGGGGGCGAAGGCGTGGCGTTCTCCCCACTGGCGCAGGGCCACGATGATGGTGAACAGGTCGCGCCCGGCAGGGGTGAGCGTGTAGAGCTGCCGCCTGCCCGATGGTGCGGTCTTCCGGTCGAGGATGCCTCGCTCGACCAGCCGGCGGAGCCGGTCGGTGAGGATGTTGCGGGCGATCCCGGTGCGCTGCTGGAAGTCGGTGAACGCTCGCGCGCCGTCCATCGCGTCGCGGACGATGAGCAGGCTCCAACGGTCACCGATCAGGTCAAGCGTTCGCGCCACCGGGCAGGGCGGGTCGGTCCAGGCCACATCCTCGGCACTGATCGCGGTCTGAGTCACCGTGCCTCCCCGAAGAGTTGCTGTTTGAAACCATTCTGCCGTACCTTCGAATCAGTTGCAATTTGCTACTAATCGAAGGAGGGCGGATGGGCCCGACCATTGGCCTTGGCCGAAGGACGTTGTTCGCCGCGGTCTGCGCGGTCGCTGTCGCGAGCATCTACGTCGCCCAGCCGGTTCTCGCTCAGATCGGAACCGGCCTGGGCATTCCGGATGCCCACCTGGGGTGGATCGTCGCCGCCGGGCAGCTCGGCTATCTGGCAGGACTGGCCGTTCTCGTCCCGTTGGGCGACATGATCGATCGGCGCAAGCTCATGGCGGGACACCTTCTGCTGACCGCGGCGGGTGCGGCGCTGGCCGCGGCAGCCACTCGGGCCTGGGTGCTACTTGCCGGACTGGTGGTCGCCGGCCTGTTCGCGGTCGTCGTCCAGACGACGGTGGCCTACGCCGCAGCCCTGTCCACGCCCGAGGAACGCGGCCGCAACCTCGGCGTGGCGACCTCCGGTGTCGTCATCGGCATTCTCGGGGCACGCGTCGCGGCCGGAGCCCTGGCCGCGGTATGGGGTTGGCGCAGCGTGTACGTCGCGCTCGCCGTGCTCCTGGTGGCGCTGGCGTGCCTCGTCCTGAAAACCCTGCCGCCGGACATTCGTGCCGACCACACCACGTATCGACAGGTGCTCACATCGCTGGGCGGACTGTTCCGCGAGCGCTTGTTCATCTCGCGCGGACTGATCGCGTTCTTCCTGTTCGCGTCCTTCGGCACGCTGTGGAGCGGCCTGGCGCTACCGCTCGCGGCCGCCCCGTGGCATCTGAGCACGGCGCAGGTCGGCCTGTTCGGCCTTGCCGGCCTGGTCGGCGCGCTCGGCGCCGCCCGGGCGGGACACTGGGCCGACGCCGGATTCACGAGCGCCGTCACCGGCGGAGCGCTCGTCCTCCTCGCCGCCTCATGGCTGGCCATCGGGCAAGCGGCGTGGTCGCTGTGGCTCGTCGTCATCGGCGTGGTCGTGCTCGATTTCGCCGTCCAAGCCGTGCACGTGAGCAACCAGCACCTGCTCACCATGGCCCACCCGAACCGCACCAGCAGCGTCGTCGGCGGCTACATGATCTTCTACTCCCTCGGCTCCGCCCTCGGCGCCACCACGACGACCACCGTGTTCGCCGGCGCCGGATGGGCCGGCTCCAGCATCCTCGGCGCAGCCTTCGCGGCCTGCGCTCTCGTGGTCTGGCTATCCAGCCGTCGCGTGGCGACCGAACCGCGCCTGCCTCTGAATGACCCGCAGAAAGCGACCCGGCCATGACGCTTTGGCCGAACCCGGCGACTACGGGCGCTCCGCAATTTACATAACGAACGTTGTGTTAAATCTTGGGGCTCGGTACGATGCCTCCATCGGCCGGCGCGCACGCCGGGATTCCCGACCGGCACGAATGACGTTGCGGTGCTTGGTGGCCGGATTCCGGATCGTCCACATTGGACCACCCGAACCACGTCAGCCGAGAGCACGCGGGAGGAACTCGAGTTGGTCGCCACGGGGTACACGGAGTTGAAGTACGGAGAGGTCACCGTGCTCATCGGCGCGCAGCGGGGCGCCTACCCGTTCGGCAACTCGCTGGTGGTGCGCGGCAGCGACGCCGCGCTGGTCGTCGATCCGTCGTTGTCGTTGGTCGAAGCGGCGCCACCCGCGGACGTGGTGCTCGTCAGTCACGCGCACGAGGACCACGTCGCCGGTCTCGGGAACTACGACGTGCCGGTCCACATCCACGAGGCGGACATCGACGGGCTGCGATCTCGCGAGGTGATGGTCGCCGGATTGGGACTTCCTCCCGACGCCATCGACGATGCCGACCGGAAGCTGCGGGACAAGTTCCACGTGCGGGATCGTCCGGACGCGCTGAAGTTCACCGACGGAGCAGTGTTCGATCTGGGCGGGCGCACTGTGACGGTGGTGCACCTTCCCGGCCACACGGCAGGTCATTGCGGTTTCCTGGTCGAGCCGGACGGATTCCTGTTCGTGGCGGATGTCGATCTGACGTCGTTCGGTCCTTACTACGGCGACGTCGGCAGCAGTCTCGTGGACTTCGAGGAGTCCATGCGCCGATGCCGGGAGATCGATGCCCGCTGGTACGGCACGTCGCATCAGAAGGGTGTGATCGAGGGCGCCGACGATTTCCGCAGGCGGCTCGATGCCTTCGCCGGTGTGGTGGAGAAGCGGGACGCGGTGCTACTGGGGCTACTCGGTGAACCGCGGACCGTCGCGGAGATCGTCGAGCACAGGCTGGTCTACCGGCCGCATGTGGAAGGCGCGCACGTGAATCCGGTCGAGCGGAGAACGGCGATGCGACACCTGGACCGCTTGATCGGCAAGGGACTGGTCGCGGAAGTCGAGCAAGGCCGGTTCCGTGCGACGTAACGCTCGACTCCGCAAGTCACCCACGGACATTGACCAGTTCCGGCAGCAACGTTTCGCTCCCGCGGTCGTCGGGAGGCTTGCGGTCGTGCGCTGGCCGACGCGACTGATCGCGCGATGCCCCGTCACCGCGAGGAGTTCGCGAGTTACGAGCTCGGGGCGGGGGCGATCAAGGCGAGGGCGGCTTCGGTGAGGACTTGGAGCCGGCTCGGGGTGAACCTCTGGGGTTCGAAGGGGTACACCAACATCCAGCCGTCGCCCATGGCGGCGAGTTGGTCTGCGAGCAGGTCCGCGGGGATGTCGTCGCGGATGATGCCTCGCGCTTGGCCGGCTTCGAGGATCGTGGCGAACATGTCGCGGTAGCGGGCGTAGCGCTGCTCGATGACGGCGGCGAGGGCCGGTTCGTAGCGAGCGTGGGCGAGCAGTTGGGACATCACCGGCCAGAACTCTGGTTCACCGGTGGTCAGGGCCAGCCATCGCTGGATGAGCGCTTCGATGTCGCCCTGGTCGCGGATGGCTTCCAGCATCGCGTCGTAGGTGTCGAACCGGCTTTCGGCCAACGCGGTGACCAGTTCCTCCTTGTTCGCGAAGTAATAGGTCACCGCCCCGGTCGTGCATCCCGCGCGCTGAGCGACCTTGCGCAGTGATGCGTTGGCGTAGCCCTCCCGCGCGATCACCGACGTCGCCGCCTTCAGCAGCTCCGCCCGCTTCGCGGCGTGGTCCCCGGTCGGGCGGCCGCGCTGCACGACGGGCTCGGTCCCGCCATCGCCGGCGTGGTCCCCGGTCGGGCGGCCGCGCTGCACGACGGGCTCGGTCCCGCCATCGCCACCCGGCAGCCGGGCCTTCGTGTTCGGCACCCCGCCGATTCTGCCACACAATTTTCATAACGATCGTTGTGTGAAATTGTGTTCGGCGGCATGAAGACCGCCCTCGAAGCCGTCGGCGCAAGCCTGGCCGGCATCGTCGAACCGACCGCGTTCCACGCCTATCTCCGAAGCGACATCACGGCGTTCATCCAGACTGTGCCGGGGAAAGCCGCCTCCACATGGGTCCTGCCACCCTCCGGCATTCTGAATCCCACCTAGGACCGCGACGCGCCCAGACCAGGTCAGCTGGCGAGTGCGGTGTCGAGCCAGTCGAAGGTGCGCTGGTGGAACAGGGAGAGCGCGCCCTCGTGGCAGTGCTCGCCCGCGCCTTCGTCTTCGCGGAAGGAGATCAGCTCTTTCTGGGGGACCGCCGGGATACGGGAGAAACCTGCCAAGTGGTCGGGTAGTGCCTGGTCAGGCGTCGCTGTCGGCGAGGGCGCGGTAGAGCGAGGCGACTGAGGGGTGTTGGCCGGTGTTCTTGCCGGTCTTGATGGTCAGCTTCTTGACGATGTCGGGCATCGGGGTGCCCTTGTCTCGGAGCGCGCGGGCAAAGAGCACGTCATCCTCGTCGATCACCTTGGGTCGGCCGCCGTGGTTGCCGCGTGCGGCGGCCGCTTGCTGGCCTTCCAGGGTCTTCTCCCGGATGTAGTCGCGGTCGAGCTGGGCGGCGACGGCGAGCACGGCAAAGAGCATGGATCCCATGCCGTGCGGGTCGTAGATCCCGGTCAGTGGCCCGGCGAGCAGTTCCAGCTGCACCCCGCCGCCTTGCAGGTGCGCGGAGAGGGTCATGAGCTCGGCGGCGTTGCGGGCGAGGCGTTTCATCTCGTGCACGGTGAGGATGACCTGCTGGTCCGGTGCGGCGGTCTTGATCTCGTGAGCGAGGGTGAGGGCCTTCTCCAGTTCGGGGCGGATCTTGATGCGGGTGCTGATCTTTTCGGAGAACACCCGCGTGCATTTCGCTGCCGTCAGCGCGTCGAGCTGGCTCTGCAACTCCTGGGTGGCCGTCGAGCAGCGGGCGTAGCCGATCCGGATCGGCGCCCCGTTCGTCTCCGGTGCCGCTGCGGCGACGTCAGGGCCCTGTGTCCACTTCTTACCCGGCCCGCGATCGGCCGGGACAGCCACGGTGAGCTCGTCCCGTAGCGAGGGCACGAGGATGAAGCGGGCGGTGTGGTACTTCGCGGCGGTTTTCCCGGCGCGGGTGCGGCAGGCGCTGCCGGCGGGGACGTCGCACTGCGGGCAGGGGTGGCGTTCGACCGCGGTCGCGGCGTCCTCGGGTCCGAGTTGCATACCTCCAGTCTCGCAGAACTCTGTCAAAACCGGGGGTAGTTATGAGAGGTGTTGTGCGAATCGCGACCTGGGGATCTTCGGCGCGGATCGGGCTGTTCGCAGAACTGTCACAACTGGTCATTTATGAGAATGACGCTGCATCACCCAGTTACGCAGAGGTATACGAGATCATCGCAGCCGAGGACCGAAGCACGGCGGTCCGGCCCTCGGTGGTTTTCGAGGGCCGGACAGGGTGCCAGGGCCGGGCAACTGTGGTGTGTGGCCGAGCTGGTGGTGGCGTACGGGATCGTGGGTGGGTGTCAGGGGGTGGTGTGGGTGGTGTCTCCATGGGCGATCGTCACGAAGGCGAGGAGTCCCACGACGACGAGGCCGAAGATGTTGATGGTCATCATCGTTTCGTTGAGTGCCGCGGTGTTCCATGTCGCGCCGCTGGCGTCGGTGATCTGTGTGGTGTGGTTGGCCGTGAAGTAGGTGATGGAGCTGAGGCCGAGTCCGGTGTAGATGAGGGCAGGCATGGCTCGCACCGGGTGCGGTCGGCCGCGCCCTATCGGGCGACCTGACGGAAGGGCATGTACTCGGCGCCCAAGTCGACGTCTGCGCCGAAGGTGTCCCGGAACTTCTGGCTGACCTTGCCGAGCATGGCGAGCGAGATCATTTCGGTGGAGGCGGCGAAGTCGGTGCGGCCCGCAGCCGCGGCCTCCGCGGATCGAGGGCCCGTGCGGGCCGCGTGGAGGGGCGGTTCAGTCGGTGGTGTAGCTGGACAGGAACGCGGCCGGGTAGCGGCTGCCCGCCGAGCCGTTCGGGATGATCTCGGTGATGCGCTGCAGATCGGCGTCGGTGAGCTGGACATCGGCGGCGCCGGCGTTCTCCTCCAGGCGCTTGGCGCTGCGGGTGCCGGGGATCGGGACGATGTCCTCGCCCTGGGCGAGCAACCAGGCGAGCGCGAGCTGGGCGGGGGTGATGCCCTTGGCCGCGGCCAGTTCCTTCAGCTGCTCGGTGGCGCGCAGGTTGTAGGTGTAGTTCTCGCCCTGCCAGCGCTCGTCCCAGCTGCGCATGTCGTCGGCGGGGTACTCGCTCGCGGGCTTGACCTGGCCGGTGAGGAAGCCGCGGCCGAGCGGGGAGTAGGGGACCAGGCCGATGCCCAGTTCCCGCAGGACGGGAAGGATCTTCTCCTCCAGCTCCCGCTCGAAGAGGGAGTACTCGTACTGGAGCACGGAGACCGGGGTGACGGCGTGGGCGCGGCGGATGTACTGCGGGCCGACGTTGCTCAGCCCGAAGTACTTCACCTTGCCCTCGGAGATCAGCTCTCCGACGGCGCCGGCGACCTCCTCGGCGGGCACCTCGGGGTCGGAGATGTGCTGGTAGAACAGGTCGATGCGGTCGGTGTCGAGATAGCGCAGGCTGTTCTCGGCGACCTTGCGGATGTTCTCGGGGCGGCTGTCGACGCCGTAGCCGAGCGGGTCGGCGGTCATGTCGAAACCGAACTTGGTGGCGAGGACCACCTCGTCGCGGAAGTCTTTGACCGCCTTTCCCAGGAGGATCTCGTTGCTGCCGGTACCGGCGCCGTACACCTCGGCGGTGTCGAAGAAATCGATCCCGAGTTCGTGGGCGCGGCGGATGGTCTCGATGCCCTCGTCGTTGTTCGAGGCGCCGTAGGCCACGGACATGCCCATGATCCCCAGGCCGAGCGCGGAGACGCGTAAGCCCTGAGAGCCCAGATTGCGGTGCTGCATGAGTTCACTCCCTCAGTGTTTCGCCGGTTCACCCGAAGAGGTCAAACCGAACTGTTCTGTTTGACTCTACCTGCCGATCGCCCGCGATGCCAAACCAAACGGTTCGGTGCTCTATCCTGGGGTTATGCCACAGTCCCGCGACTCCGGCCAGACCGCAGCGCCCGGCGCCGCCGGCGGCGACACCACGCGCCAGCGCATTCTTACCGCTGCCATGGAGGAGTTCGCCCACCACGGCATCGCCGGCGCCCGCGTGGACCGCATCGCCAAGCTCGCCAGGACCAGCAAAGAACGCGTCTACGCCTACTTCCGCAGCAAAGATGCGCTCTATGCCGACGTCGCTGCACGGGAGCATGTCGTCATCGCCGAGGCCACTCAGATGGACCCGTCCGACCTCCCTGGCTACGCGGGCCGCCTGTTCGACTACTTCGTCGCCCGTCCAGACCATCACCGCCTGATCACCTGGGGCCGCCTCGAACTGCCGGGCACCGCAACCGGTGCCGACGATCCCGCCCAGGCAGTGATCGCCCGCAAAATCGACCAGCTCCGCCAGGTGCAGCAGGCTGGACAGCTCGACCCCGCCTGGGACCCGGCCGACGTCCTCGCCCTGGTCAATCAGATCGCCATGACCTGGGCGTCGCAACCCGAACTCAGCGAGGCCGCCGCCGCACACGCCGTGGACCCCGCCACCACCGCCCGCCGCGCCGCGGTGGTGACCGCTGTCGAGCGGCTTTTCCCCCGAGCGCACTGAGGGTCCCCGGACCGGCCGGCGCCAAGGTCGTCCGATACCCCCTGATCGGCGAGGTGATCCTGCCTTTCGAGAACCTCACCGTCGATGCGACCGGGGACCAGGTCCTGACCGTCTTCACCCCGCAGCCGGGCTCACCGGAACACGACGCGATCCGATTGCTGGCCAGCTGGAACGCTCACGCCCCAACCCCCGCAGAAGCCGAACGTTCCTCGGATGCCTGAGTTGCGCCGCTAACCGGCTTGTGACCGGGACGACGTAGCTGCCCAGTGTTGGTGGCACCGTCAGGAACCGTTCTTCGAGGCAACGCGCTGCCGTGTCCGGCGCTGCGCGGTTGCGGCCGCGACGATGTCGCCAGGGAACAGCGCACCCGGCACCAGGTCAAGGGTGGTCACTGGTGTCGCGTCCGGCGGGGACAGGTCCAGTACCCAGTCGCCGAACCGGCGGATGGTGTGGGTGATGTAGGGGGAGATCGTGGCCAGGTCGTCGGTGTCGATCGGGTGCCCGTCACCGGCGAGCGCGTTCGCTGCGGCGGTGATGTCACAGGCGTTGGA
This sequence comes from Saccharopolyspora sp. NPDC045941, assembly GCF_056431445.1. Lineage (NCBI taxonomy): Bacteria > Bacillati > Actinomycetota > Actinomycetes > Pseudonocardiales > Pseudonocardiaceae > Saccharopolyspora > Saccharopolyspora sp. NPDC045941. Next base: position 207,827 of record NZ_JBWKKU010000007.1, on the reverse strand, counting down.
GTAGATCACGCAGTTGGCCAGCAGCTCGTTGAACTTGATGATCTTCTCCTGGTAGTCCGGGTCGTTGCGCCCGATGGCCTCGCCGCCGAAGCGCAGCCAGGCGGAGAACCCGTGGAACGCCTCGGCCTTGTTGGTGATCGCGGTGATCTGCTCGCGCAGCTGCGCGTCGGTGAGGAACCGGAGCAGCGTGATCGTGCGGATCACGCGCCCCAGCTCACGGAACGCCCGGTACAGGCGGTTCTTCCGCGAGTTGTTACCCAGCCTGCGCAGCAGCGTCACCGACGACAGACGGCCCTCGCTGATCGAGATCGCGGTGCGCAGCAGGTCCGTCCAATGCGTCTCGATCAGGCACCAGTCGATCACGTTGTCGCCGAACAGCGAGTCAATGTGCTCGAACCGCGTGTCCACGCTGGGTCTGTAGAAGTTCAGGTCGGCCCAGTTTCGGATGCGCGGGAGCAGGTCGAACCCGAGCAGCGCCGCCAGCCCGAAAACAGGCAGCGACTGGCCCTGGGTGTCGGCGTGGATGGTGTCGGGCTGGATATCGGAGTCGTTGCGCAGCAACCCTTCGATGATGTAGACGGCCTCCCACACACCACACGTGATGAAGTGGCTGAAAAGCGCGATGTAGGTATCGGAGATGTGCCGGTAGGCGATCCCGCCGTACCCGCCGTAGCGGATGTGGGACTCGGCGAGGATGTTGTTCTCCCACGTGTCCACCTGCGTGCCGTCCACCGCGACCACCCGCCGATCGCCCCACATCCCGGCCACGTCGAGCTTCGCGAACTCGTTGATCACGTCGGTCGAGGCGGCGTCGATCTTGTCGCAGGTGGTGTGCTTGTTCGTGGCGATCGACAGCTCGTGCGCCGACACCTGGTCCCGCATGTGCCGGGCGACCTGCGCCGGGCCAAGCAAGGTGCCGTTCGCGAATACGGTCAGGACGTAGCGGGCCATCGCGTCGCGGATCTTCGGGTCCGACCCGGATGCCGGCCCGAAGTGACGCGGCCAGCCGACCAGGTGCGCGGTGCGGGCCAGGATGTCCAGCAGGCCGCGTTCGGGCAGCCGCTGGTGGATCGCCTCCTCCAACGCCAGCGCGGACGGCCGCCGGTCGGCGCCCTTGCGACGGCGCAGGACCGGTCGCCCGCCCTCGAAGGACAGGTCGGTGTTGTGCGGGAACCCGGCGTCCACCACTGCGGCGATGTCACCCAGCGCCGCCCGGTAGTGCGCCGTGAGCTCCTTCGGGTCCGACGGGATCCCGGCTTGGCCACAGAACTGCTCGGCCAGCGGAACGCACTCATCCCAGGACATCAGCTGCGCGTGCAGGTTGGCGTAGGAGTCGGCGCCGACCACGGCGATGTCCCCGGAGCGCAGTTCGGAGGCGAGGTAGGAGAACACGCACACCTCCAGGTGCCGGCGTACCAGCTTGCCCGGCCGGTCCTTCACCACCAGGATCTTGCGCCAAGCCTCGGTGACGAAGTCGATGTCGATCGCCACCGTCACCGCGTCGGCCCCGCGCCCGACGGTCACCTTTTCCGGGACGTGCTCGCCGGTGCGGCCCCGGATCGCGCGCAGGAACTCGACGGCGTCCAGCACGCTGTGATCCGCGCTGGTCGGCTCCAGGTCGAGGGTGTCGAGCAGGGTGAACAGCGCCGAGCGGTGGCTCTTGTAGAACTTCTCCAGCAGCGGCAGGTAGTTGTTGCCGTGGTGCGCCGACACCACCTCGTGCGCCGCCGACAACTTCTCCACCCCGCCCGCGTCGGCCAGCGTCTTGAGCAGCAGCCGCCCGGCCCGCTCGGCCACCGTGGCCGCGGGTTCCGGCGCGGCCGCGCCGTCGTCGGCCGGTGCGGTGGCCTCCCGGGCGCCGGCGAGGACGTCACCGAACACGTCCAGCAGCCGCTCGGACTCGGCGCGGTGCTGCTCGTGCAGCTCGGCCAGCCGCTCCTTGCCCTTCTTGTGGATCACCGCCATCCGCTTGCAGAACATCGTCGCGACCTCGTCCCGAGCCGTGGTCCGGCACTCGTGGATCAGGCTCGCCAGCAGCGTCCATCGCTTCACGTCGCCGATATCCCGCATGTCGCCGACGTCGGTCACCCGGGCCTCACCGGCGAAATGCGCGATCTTCGTCGCGGGGATGCCGTCGAGCCACCGCTCGGTCGCGCCGAGCTCGTCGAGCGCTTGCAGGTGGGCCAGGCGCAGCTTGAACTTCCCCAGCGTCGCTGCCTTCGCCGGCGTCTTGAGCCGGTCGAACTCGCTGCGTTTCGACGTCGGGTCCAGCCACAGCAGCCGCGCGAGCCGCCGCCGGTCCGAAGCGTCCAACCGGGCCGCGACCAGCGCGAACAACTCGGTGTTCGTCTCGGTGCGGATCGCGGAGACCATCTTGTCCAGCGTGGTGAAACCGGGCAGCTCACGCCGAGCCCGGACCAGCTCCTCCAACGCGACGTTGATCAGGTCGGCCGGGTTGTCCTTCGTGGTAACCGCCTTGCGGATCGCCTTCTCGGCGATCGCCCGCGCCTCGGCGGGCTTGTAGACCACGTTCAGCCGGTCACGGACGTAGTCGCGGTGGCGCCACAACGTCCGATCCGACTCGTGCACCGCCGGAATGTCCTCGGCCAGCCCCAAGGCGGTCCGGACATGATCGATCACCACCACCGGCACGTCAGCCAGCTTCGGGAAGTACCCCAGCCGCTGGTAGCACTTCAGCAGCACCACCAACGCCAGCAAGTTCGGCTCGCCCTGACTCCGCCCCCGAGCCCACTCAACCTCGTCGCCGACCGGAGTGAACGCCTCCGCCAACTCACGGACCGACACCACGCGCTTGAACCGCGGATAGGCGGTGCGATCGATCGAAGCCACCCAGCACCCCAGGCCCAGCCAACGGACGTAACCCAGCGCACCCTAACCAACACCCGCCGCGCCCACGCCACACGGGCTCTTTAACGATCTCTAGCGTCCTCTACCAGGCACTACCCGACCACTTGGCAGGTTTCTCCCGTATCCCGGCGGTCCCCCTTTCTGGCAGGTCAGCTCGTTGAGCAGGCGCTGCGGCTGCCCCTTGAAGAACTGGTCGTTCTCGGCTTCGAGCACGAGCGTCGCGCAGGTGATGCGGTCGGCGATACCCGCCATCGTGTACGCCTCGGTCGCCTTGACCAGCTCGAGGTCGGACACGCCGAAGGTCCACCGGCCGTTGCGCACAACCCACCGCACCATGGTGTTCTGCGCCATCAACGCCTCCAGGCCGCCGGGCGTCGAAGCGGCGCGGTCGGCAGTCGCGGCGATGACTGCGTGGAAGTCGTAGACGCCGTCGTACAGCACGCACGCGGCGATGCGGTGCTCGAAGGCGGCCGCCCTCGCGGCGAGGTAACCGCCGAGACTCATACCGATCAGTACGAGTCGCTCTGCGTCCACCTCGGGCAGGGTGAGCGCGAAGTCGACGACCGGGGCGACCACGGCCTCCCAGTCCGGCCGGAAGTGCAGGCCCTGCTCGCGGACGGTGCTGCCCTGGCCGGGGCCGTCGAACGCGATGACGTTGTAGCCGCGCCGCAGCGCGCCTGCGGCCAGCGCTAGGTAGTCCTCCTCCAGCGTGGAGTCATACCCGCCATGGAAGAGCACGGTCGGGCGCGGGGTGCCCGAATCGTCGACGAGGAACAGGTATCCAGGCAGCGTGGTGCCCTCGTACGGGATGCGCAGGGCATGGGCCGGTGTGTCGAGCAGGGCGGCCGCGTCGGCGAACGTCTGCTGGGAGGCTTTGGCCAGCCTCGCCGACTCGGCGTCAGCGGCAGGATTCTCGCGGCGGTAGAAGTCTGCGGTCCGGTAGTAGTTGGACGCGCGCAGCAGCGCCTCCCGGGCGCTGATCAGGTGACCGCCGGCCAGCGCGTCCCGGCCGATGCGTTCGATGCGCGCTGCCGTCGCAGCCCATTGGAGCGACCAGGCCTCCTCGTCCCCCTCCGGGATCTGCCGGCAGGTGACGAGGACCTCGCCGAGGTCGGCTCCGCTGTAGGCGGCGTAGCCCGCGGAGCGCAGCGCCTCGAAGGAGAAGGACTCGTCGTCGTAGAGGAATTTCATCGTCGGCTCCCTTCAAATCATGGAACGGAACGGTGACGTTCCATCACTCCCGAGGGTAACGCATGGAACGAGACCGTTCCGTTCGCTATGCTCAGGAGCGTGGTAGCGGAGCAACAGGAGGGCCGGCCGGCGACGGGCGGGGCGGTCCTGCGGCAGCGGGTGACCGACGCGATCACCGAGGCAGCCTTCGCCGAACTCGCCGAGGTCGGGTATGCGCGGATGTCGATGGAGGCGGTGGCCCGGCGTGCTGGCGTGGGCAAGGCCGCGCTCTACCGACGCTGGCCCTCGAAGCAGGCGATGGTCACTGAGTTGATCCGCGACAAGGTCACCGACACGCTCCCGCCCACGCCGGCCACCGGCGCCCTGCACACCGACCTGCGCGAGCTGCTCGCCACCATCCGCGGGCAACTGGCCAACCCGCTGCTTACCCGGATCGCGGCCGGACTGCTCACCGAGGCTAGTCACGACGGCACTCTGGCGGAGATGCTCAACACCGGGGTGACCGCACCGCGGCGGGCGGCGGCACACGCGATTCTGCAAGGCGCGATCGACCGCGGTGAACTCCCACCCGGGTTGGATCTGGAACTCGGCACCGACCTACTGATCGCACCACTCGTTTTCCGTATGCTGGTCATACAGGGGCACAGCGACGATGGGTACCTGGAGACCCTGACCAACGCGCTCGAGGCGGCGCTGAAGGCGGCCGTTCGCTAACCGACGGGTGCATGCTGGTGCTCGATGCGAGCAGGGCCCGGCGCGAAAACCCCATCCGAGGCGGCGCGCGTACCGGACGGCGCATCCTGCGCCCATCCTCAGTGACACGCTGGTCACCGGCATCAGGGTCGGCTACGCCGGAAGCGATCGAGCAGGCCAACGCCGGCTTCGCCGCCATCCAGGCAGCCACTTGCCCGACGCTGCCAGCCGACTGGATCACCGCCGGCCAGCCATATCCAGCCGTTTTTCGGCGGTTACTACGGCGACCCCGGCATGGGCTACGCCCAGGGTGGTGCGGGTGCAGCCCGACGACTTCCGCTCGAAGGTGTCCTGCGGCCGGGGCTGCGGCGCGGGCTGTCGTGCACCCCAGTTTTGCATGATCATACGTCGCAATGCATACTCTCTTCCATGTCCAAGGTTCTCACCTCCCTGCCCACCGGCGAGCGCGTCGGCATCGCCTTCTCCGGGGGCCTCGACACCTCTGTCGCGGTCGCGTGGATGCGCGACAAGGGTGCCGTCCCGTGCACCTACACCGCCGACATCGGCCAGTACGACGAGCCCGACATCGCCTCGGTGCCCGGTCGTGCGCTGACCTACGGTGCCGAGCTCGCGCGCCTGGTCGACTGCCGCGCGGCGCTGGTCGAGGAGGGCTTGGCCGCGCTCACCTGCGGTGCGTTCCACATCCGCTCCGCCGGGCGCCCGTACTTCAACACCACGCCGCTGGGCCGGGCCGTCACGGGAACCCTGCTGGTCCGGGCGATGCTCGAGGACGACGTGCAGATCTGGGGCGACGGCTCGACCTACAAGGGCAACGACATCGAGCGGTTCTACCGGTACGGCCTGCTGGCCAACCCGCAGCTGCGCATCTACAAGCCGTGGCTGGACGCGGACTTCGTGTCCGAGCTCGGCGGCCGCAAGGAGATGTCGGAGTGGCTGCTGGCGCACGACCTGCCCTACCGGGACAGCGCCGAGAAGGCCTACTCGACCGACGCCAACATCTGGGGCGCGACCCACGAGGCCAAGACGCTGGAGCACCTCGACACCGGCATCGAGACCGTGGACCCGATCATGGGCGTGCGGTTCTGGGATCCCGAGGTCGAGGTCGCCACCGAGGACGTGACGATCGGCTTCGAGCAGGGCCGCCCGGTGACGATCAACGGCAAGAAGTTCGCCACCCCGGTCGACCTGGTGATCGAGGCGAACGCGATCGGTGGCCGGCACGGCCTGGGCATGTCGGACCAGATCGAGAACCGGGTGATCGAGGCCAAGAGCCGCGGCATCTACGAGGCGCCGGGGATGGCGTTGCTGCACGCCGCATACGAGCGGCTGGTCAACGCGATCCACAACGAGGACACCCTGGCGTACTACCACAACGAGGGCCGGCGGCTGGGCCGGCTGATGTACGAGGGCCGGTGGCTGGACCCGCAGGCGCTGATGGTGCGGGAGTCGCTGCAGCGCTGGGTCGGCACGGCGATCACCGGCGAGGTGACGCTGCGGCTGCGGCGCGGTGAGGACTACTCGATCCTGGACACCACCGGGCCGGCGTTCAGCTACCACCCGGACAAGCTGTCGATGGAGCGCACCGAGGACTCGGCGTTCGGCCCGGTGGACCGGATCGGCCAGCTCACGATGCGCAACCTCGACATCGCGGACTCGCGCGCCAAGCTGGAGCAGTACGCGGGCATCGGCATGGTCGGCACCGGTCACCCGGCGCTCATCGGTGCCGCGCAGGCGGCGTCGACGGGGCTGATCGGGGCGATGCCGCAGGGTGGCGCCGAGGCGATCGCCTCCCGCGGCCGGGACTCCGAGGAGGGCCAGACCCTCGACCGGGCCGCGATGGAGTACGGCACGGACTGATCCAGGCTCTTGTGGGCCGGGTGGGGCGTCCCACCCGGCCCACAACGGCTTTTCGCCGGTGTTCACCGCGTCGGGACGGACAGGTCGGCGTCGGGCACCAAGATCGACCGCTGGTAACCGCTCCCTTCGCCGACGACCGCGCAGAACGCGGTGTGGTGGCCGCCTTCCCACGCGGTTCGGTCCGGCGCGACGGGTCCCAGGGAGTCGTCCGGTGAGACCGCGCTCATGTCCACGTTCCGCTCTGCGATCGGGCCGCACCGCGCGTCGACTTGGTTCTGGAACGCATCCCATCCGGGCCATGGCCCGTCGCCTGCGGTGTAGGCGCCGATGGTCTGCGCATCGTGCGGCTGGGTGCACGACTTGAGCTCGACGGTGAGGAACCGGTCGGCCTCGCCCGGCCATGTGAAGCAGTCGCCGGGTTTCATCGTGCACATGGTGGCAGTGCCTGCGGGCGGGTTCTCGCAGTCGGCGAGCGTGACCGCAGGTTCAGGGGCGTGCGTCGTGTCCAGGACGGCGAAGGTCCAGATTCCGCTCCACGTCACGGAGAACAGCAGGCCGGACAGCGCCAGCACCACTGCGGTGGTCTTGCTTCCTGCCGGGCCCCCGGTGATCGCTGTCCCGGGCGGGCTGGTCGGGCTCGGGCCGCGGTTGACGCGTAGCAGCACCAGGACCGCGGTGATGATGCCCGGCACGATCAGCAGCGGCACCAGGCTGAACGCGCCCAGCAGCAGCGTGAGCAGCGCCATGCGTGCGGTGCTGCGGTCGATCGCGCCTTGGTCGGAGTGCGTCTCGGTGGGGTGTTGCGGCGATGTGCTGCGGCTGGCCTGCCACGCGGTGATCTGCGTGATGATGATGACGATCAGCACGCCCGCCGCCATGTTGAGCATCGTGGACAGGGTGGACAGGTTCGCGGCTTCCTGCAGTCCCTGCTCGGTGATCTCCTCCAGGGACGATCGCAGAAGGATCTGACCGATGAGCGTGACGGCCACGAACAGCACCCACCAGGCGGTGATCAGGCCGCCGGGGACCTGCCGCCGGGGCGCGCTGGCCCGCCAGATGTCCGACACGACCTGGAGCGGGAACCACAGGTTGACCACCGGGCCGAACCAGCCGCCGATCACCCAGCCCCGGGACCGGCGGTGCGCGGCGCGGCCACCCAGCAGTTCGGCGTTGATCCGCGCCCGCCACAGCCAGATCAGGAACACCACACCGGCCGCGATGTACACCAACAGCGCCGGAATCGCCACCAGTGCGGCGAAGACATCGGCCGCTTCGAGGTCCGCGGTCGTCGCGTTCCCGGCCAGGTAGTCGCGAACGACCAGGTGGGTGTGCCAGGCGGATACCGAGTCCAGCACGTCGCACACGAGCACCAAGGCGATCAGCGCTTTCGCGGCGGTGGCCACGCCGGTCACCGGCCGGCACCGCTGCTCGCCGACGTCCGTCGGCGTGCCCTGCACCGCACCGTCCATGCTTCCCCCAGGGATTCGTGAAACCGCCGGATTCCTTGGTGTCCCGGCATTTCCGGGTTTTCGGGATCTCTCGGCCGAGGGGCGCTAACCGGCGCCGACGAGCTCCAGGGCCCTCACGAGCAGCACTAGGGCGGCGATCAGCAGGAGGCCCTTGCCCAGCGCCGCCAGCATGCCGATGTTCACCCGCAGCACCATCGCCGGTTTGCGGTCGCCCACCGATGCCCGAGCGGCCTTCATCGCGCGGGCCGCACTCCGCGCGGGCACGCTCAACACCAGGAACCCCAGCGCCCGCTTGAGCGCGCGGATCGTGCGATGCGCGAGCGCGTTCCGGGTGCCGGGCGTGGGTTCGACCGGGAACACGTGGGGATTCCACTCGGGGTCGAACGCGACGACGGCTGAGGTCCAGTGGTCGCCGGCGGCCACTTCGTTCAGCCGGGCCGGTGTCGGCAGGTGCTCGTCCAGCCGTTCGGCCACGGCCGCCGGGTCACTCGGCGTCAGCAGCAGCAGTTTGCGCGCGGGTTGGGTGGCGCGGGCCTGCTCGACCTCCCACCACAACCCCTCCCCCGTGCCCAAGCGCAGCACGATCAGTTGCGACAGGTCCATGAGCCGGAGGACTTCGGGTTGCCAGTCGTCGTGCGGCAGGTAGCACCGCGCCGCTCCCAGGCGCGGCAGTGGTTCCCCGGGCTTGCCCACTGCGATCACGGGGCCGAAGGCGGTCAACGCGCTCACGAGCTGCTCCTCCCAGGAATGGATGTTGAGGGGAACCGCGTCGTCGACCTGCGCGGCGGTGTCGTCATCGGCGAAGCTGCGCAGGTAGAGCACGGGTCGGCGGCCGTCGGCCAGCAGGGCCTGGGTCGCGCCGCGCGCCGCGCGTGGCCGGGAGTAGCGCAGCGTCAGGAATCCGGTCCACAGGACGAACAGGCCACCGAGCACGAAGAGTCCCTGGATTCCCAGCGTGAGCAGGCTGCCGAGCATGGAGTGCGCGGGCACGCCCAGCGTCGGCCGGTGGCCCCGTTCGAGGGTGGAGACCCCGATGGCTCCCGCCGCGAACAGCCCGTACCCGGCCGCGCTGACGGCGAGGAACACCGGCCGCCGCCACCACGGCTGGTGTGGGACGAACGGGCGGATCGCTTCGACGACCTCGATGGCGGCGGCCCGGCGCCGATGCCTGAGCCACAGCGACGGCACGGCGAGCGCTCCTGCGGCCGCCGCCCACCACAGCGCCGCCGTGCCCGACGAACTGAGGTCCTGGTCGAGTTTTCCCTGATCCTGCAGGGTTTCCGCGGCCAGCTTGCCGGCCTGTTCGCGGGCGGCGGGGAATCTGCCGTGCTCGGCGTGGTCGGTGGCGGCGGCGATCGTCGAGCGGCTGGCGGTCAGCGGGGCGTTGCGCTCGAACCACGCGTCGCGTTCGAGGATTTCCGCGCGTGCGGCCTCGTCGCCGCCGGCGTAACGGTCGAGCGCGGCAGCGAAGGCAGCGGCTTGGGCCTGTGCGTCGTGGAAGCGGTCGCGGGTGCGCAGGTCCAGGCCCGCGCTGATCGCCAGGTGCAGGGCGACGTAGGTCGTGACGACCGCCAGCGCCGTGACCGGCCAGGCGGCCCGCAAGCCAAAGGACTCCTCAGCTCACCTGCTCATCTAGCCGGAGTACCGCCGTCAGCGCAGATCGCATCCAGTGGTACCACGCCGGTTCGCGAGCGATGGGCGCCTTTCCTGTTGCTGCCACGGAATGGACGAGCCGTTCGCAAGTCCGGGCGTCGGACTGCTCGTGCACCTGGGGCGCGGTCAGGTGATGCGCGCCTTCACCGGGAACGAGCCCGTCGTCCGGCACGCGGCGACCGAGACCGGCGCCGAGGTGCACTGGAACGGTGTTCAGTGCTGAGCCGTGATCTGCTGCGAGTCGGCCTTGGTCGCCGGCTGCTGCTGAGTTGCGCAGTGCTCGTGGTCATCGGTCGGCGCGGGCGTGCCAGCGGCCGTCGGTTCGGGTGATGCGGACCGGGTGGTCGAAGCACTTGCTGACCTCGTCCGTGGTCAGCACCTCGTCCACTCCCCCGGCGGCCAGGCAGCGGCCTTCGCGCAGCAGCATGGCGTGGGTGGTGCTGGCCGGCAGTTCTTCGAGGTGGTGGGTCACCAGCACGGTGGCCAGTTCGGGGTGTTCGGCGCGCAGTTCGTCGAGGCTGGTGAGCAGCTGTTCGCGGGCGGCGAGGTCCAGGCCGGTGGCGGGTTCGTCGAGCAGCAGCAGCCGCGGGAGGGGCATGAGGGCGCGGGCGATGAGGGTGCGGCCGCGCTCCCCCTGGGAAAGGGTGTTCCAGCGGGCGTCGGTCTTGCCACCCATGCCGAGCATGCCGATCAGGCGGTCGGCCTGCCGGGACTGTTCGTCGGTGGGCTGCCAGCGCGGGACCGGTTCGGTGGTGTTGGTGGCGCCGGTGAGCACGACGTCGCGGACCCGCAGCGGGCTCTGCAGGGGGTGGCGGGGGTTGATGTGGCCGACGTAGGAGCGCAGTTGCCGCATGTCGACCCGGCCGAGCCGGTGCCCGAGGACCTCCACCGTTCCGCGGGTGGGGTGGCTGACGGCGCCGAGGAGGTTCAGCAGGGTGCTCTTGCCGGCACCGTTGGCGCCCAGCAGCGCCCAGTGCTGGCCGCGGTGGACCTCCAGCGAGATCGACTGCAGCAGGTAGTTCCCGTCGCGGACGACGTCGATGTCGGCGACCCGCAGGACGGGGCCGGTCTCGGTGGGCCGGGAGTCGATCACCGGTTGGCCTCCAGGAGCTCGCGCCCGGGCGCGGCCGGGTGCTCGTGTGACGTGGCACGGGGTCGGACGCGGGGCTCGACTCGGCCTCGGCGCGGCACTCAGGAGACGTCCCGGAGTGGGCGGTGGCGCGGGCCCGGTGTCGCGCGGTCCCGGTGTCGCCGGGCCGCTGACCGTCCGGTCATGGTCGGTACCGGAACCCTACCGGTTCCGCGATGTGGATCGTGTTTCCGGTGCGCGGACCGGGATCGATACCCTGGTGAAAACCTGTTCACCTGTTGTTGCGCCTAGTTGAGGATTCGATGCCACCACCTGCCGCACACCCGGGGTTGCCGACGCTGGCCGACAGCGTGCGGCTGGCCGAGGACGGGGTGCACATCCTGGATCGCCGGGTGTTCCCGTTCGAGCACCGGTGGGTGCACGCCCGCACCGTCGAGGAGGTCGCCGCGGCGATCGAGGACATGGTGACGCAGTCGTCCGGGCCGTACTTCGCGGTGCTGTGGGGCATGGTGCTGGCCGCGCGGGAGACGGCCGGGCAGGATCCGGAGACCGCGCGCGAGCGGCTGCGGGCCGCCGGTGACCGGTTGATCGCCACCCGCCCGACCAACGACCAGCCGCGCAAGGCCGTGGAGTGGGTCATGGCGTCGGTGGACACCGGCGGCGATGACGTGGCCGCCGCGGCGCTGGCCGGTGCGCTGGCCGGCGACGAGGACTACCGGCGGCGCAGCCGCGAGATGGGGCGCGCCGGTGCGGCTCTGCTGCCGGAGGGCGGCCGGGTCCTGACGCACTGCTGGGGCGATCTGTACCTGGTGGGGCTGGTCGAGGCGGCGTTGGAGACGGGCAAGCGGCCGTCGTTCGTGTGCACCGAGACTCGCCCGTACCTGCAGGGCGCGCGGTTGACCGCGGAGACGCTGGCGGAGATGGGCGTGGACACCACGCTGGTCACCGACGGCATGCCGGCGTCGCTGATGCGGGCGGGCGAGATCGACGCGTTGGTGACCGCGAGCGACCGGGTCACCATGGACGGGCACGTGATCAACAAGGTGGGGACGTTGCAGCTGGCGGTGGTCGCGAACGCTTTCGGGGTGCCCTTCCACGCGCTGTGCCACGCCCCGGATCCGGCCTCGGCCACCGGCGCGGATGTGCCGATCGAGTTCCGCGACGGCGACGAGGTGCTGCACACCCTGGGGCGGCGCAGCGCCAGCGAGCGGGTGCGGGGACTGTACCCGGCCTTCGACATCACCGATCCGCGGTTCGTGACCACGGTGGTGACCGACCGGGGCGCGTTCGCGCCGGACCGGGTGCACGAGTACTGGAACGAGGAACGGGGGACGGCACGGTGAGCGTGCGGGTCGCGGCCAGGTGGGTCGTGCTGGACATCGAGGGAACGCTGACCGCCACCAGCCAGGTGCACGTGGTGCTCTACGACTACGCGCGGCCGCGACTGGGGCCGTGGATCGACGCGCACGGCGACGATCCGGTGGTCGCCGACGCGGTGGTGCAGGTCAAGGCCGACGCCAGGTTGGGAGAGCAGGCCGGCACCGCCGAGGTGGTGGCGGTGCTGCACGGCTGGATGGACGCCGACCGCAAGGCCAGCCCGTTGAAGACGTTGCAGGGGCTGATCTGGGCCGACGGGTACGCCCGCGGGGAGCTGACGACCGACTACTTCGCGGACGTGGTGCCGGCGCTGCGGTCCTGGCTGGGCCAGGGCCTGCGGCTGGCGGTGTTCTCCTCGGGTTCGGTGGCCGGGCAGGTCGCGTCGTTCTCCAACACGACCTCCGGTGACCTGCGGGGGCTGTTCTCGCACCACTTCGACACGGTCAACGCCGGGCCGAAGCGGGAGCGCGCCTCCTACGACGCGATCACCGCAGGGCTGGGCTCGGCCTCGGGCGAGATCGTGTTCTTCTCGGATGTGCCGGCGGAGCTGGACGCCGCCGCGGCGGCGGGCTGGCGGACCGTGGGGGTGGCCCGGGCCGGGGAACCGTTCGCGGACGCCGATTTCGGGTCGCATCCGGTGGTGTCCACTTTCGACGATGTTGAGCTTGGGGTGATCGTGTGAGCGTCGGTCTGGAGCAGGCCGGGGCGGCGTTGGCCGCGGAGTCGGCGCGGATGGCGGGGCTGGGCTGGATGCGCGGCACGTCCGGCAACCTGTCGGTGACGTTGCAGCGGGAGCCGCTGCGGCTGGCGGTGACGGCCAGCGGCCTGGACAAGGGCGAGCTGACCGGCGAGGACGTGGTGGTCGTGGACTCCGCCGGGGCGGCGGTGCCCGATCAGCCCAATCCCGCGCAGCGGCCGTCGGCGGAGGCGGGGCTGCACGCGCGGATCGCGGCGGTGGCCGGTGCGGGTTCGGTGGTGCACGTGCACATGCTCTCGGCCGTGGTGGCCGGGCAGCGCTGGCCCGGTGGCGTGGTGCTGCGGGATCTGGAGATGCTCAAGGGTCTCGGGCGCCGCGACGACGATGTGATGACGGTGCCGGTGGTGCCCAACAGCCAGGACATGGGCGTGTTGGGCGATGCGTTCGAGGCGGGTTTCGACGCCGCGACGCCGGCGGTGATCGTGGCCCGGCACGGCCTGTACGTGTGGGGCCGGGATCTGGTGCAGGCCCGGCACCGCACGGAATGCTTGGACTGGCTGTTCCAGTTCACCTTGGCCACGAACGGAATCCAGGAGGGTTTGGCATGACGTTGCTGACTGTGTGGCCGGACACCGATCCCGGCGCGGTGGAGCTGCGCACCGAGGACGGCGAGCGGATCGCGGACGTCCTCAAGCAGTTCGGGGTGCGCTTCGAGCGCTGGGAGCTCAAGGAGCTGGCGGCGGACGCGTCCGCCGACGACGTGCTGGCCGCGTATCGCGCCGAGGTCGACCGGGTCATCGACGCCGAGGGCTACATCAAGGTGGACGCGGCGGTGATGACGCCGCGCGACGGTGATCCGGAGTGGGCGCAGCAGGCGAAGGCGGCGCGGGAGAAGTTCCTGTCGGAGCACACCCACGACGATGACGAGGACCGGTTCTTCGCCCGCGGTGCCGGGGTCTTCTACCTGCACATCGACGGGAAGGTGTACGCGGTGCTGTGCGAGGCGGGTGACCTGCTGAGCGTGCCGGCGAACACCACGCACTGGTTCGACATGGGGACGCGCCCGGATTTCGTGGCGATCCGGTTCTTCCACGACGAGGACGGCTGGGTGGGTGATTTCTGCGCCACGGACACCGCGGAGCGGTTCCCGTCGTTCGACGAGTTGATGGCCTCGCGGTGAGGCGGCGCCGGGTGCGGATTCTCCTTCCGCACCCGGCTTCTCCTGCGGGTGTGGTTCGGCATGACCGCGCCCGCGCATCGCGGTGACGAGCGCGCGGCGTTGCTGGGTTTCCTGCAGCGGCAGCGCGATCTGGTGGTGTGGAAGGCTTCCGGGTCCTCGGCCTGGTGCGTCATCTGACCGATGTGGAGCGTTCCTGGTTCCGGCGGGTCTTCGCCGGTGACACGGGGCTGGTCTTCGACTCGGCCGGTGGCTCAGGTCATTCGTTGCGAAATTTCTGCCGGGGCGGCGGTCGTCGTGGAGCTGCGATTTCCTGTGAGGAAAAGCGTGACGACGCGTTCTACGTAATCGGAGCGGTCGCCGCGCGACTGTGGTTGCTCAATTCCCAAGAGCAGTCGCTCCCGTGGATCGAACAAGATCATGCCGCTGAACATGCGTGCTGCCTCGTGCGGGTCGGGGCACTGCAGGAGCCCACGCGCGGCGGCGTCGCCGAGGATAGCGGCAACGGCGTTGTCGAAGTGTCTGATCCCTTCGTCGTAGACGAGCCGTCCCAGCTGGGGGAATCGACCTGATTCAGCGAAGGTCAGGCGTTGCATTTTCAGGCCTTCATCGCTGGTGAGAACGTCGAAGAGCAGTGTGCCGGCGTGCGTGAGCGCCTCTTTCAGATCGCGGCCGGTGAGGGGTGCGGCGGCTGCGTGGCGCAAGGGCTCGACTATGCGCTGCCGGAGGGAGTTGACCAACTCGAGGAACAGGGCTTCCTTGTTCTCGAAGTGCCGGTACAGCGTTTCCAGGGAGCAGCCGGCTTGCTCGGCGATGGCTCGGATCGACGTGCCCGCGTAGCCGCGATCGAGAAGAACGGTCAAGGCCGCGGCCGCGATCTGCTCTCTGCGGACGGGACCTCGACGTGGCCGTTCCCGGGGTGTCATCATCTCAGCCTACTGCTCAGGTGACCGTCTTGGATTGTGCAGCGGCGGCACGCCGACGATGACACGTGAAGCGGGTGTGCTCGGCGTTCTACGAGCCGACTGGTGCTACGGCGGCCGTGTGATCTTCATCGAGCTCGCGGACACCGTTCAACGAAGCCCGCACCGCCTGGAAACCGTCGCGCCGGAGCAGGTGTTCGTAGCCGCCGATCGCGTGCTCCCATGCCCGGCTGCCGGCGTGCACGGACAGGATCGCGTCGGCGAGCCGGCGCGCGTCCTGCAGGGCGGAGTTGGCCCCTGAGGCCCTGGTGGGCAACATCGCGTGGATGGCGTCTCCGAGCAAGGTGACCCGGCCCGGTGTCCACGCGGGGACTTCGCGCGAGGTTCCCATTGCCAGGCCGAAGAACTGGTCGGGAAATGCCTGGTCGAGCAGGAGCCGGAACACGGGGTGAGCCGTCGCGGTGACGGTCCGCAGGTGGTCGGACAAGCTCGCGGGTGACCGGCGGGTGAAGTCGCGGTCGAGGTCCCCGAGCTGGTGACGTCGCAACAACAGCCCCCACATGACGTAGTCGTGCAGGTCACCCGGATCGAAGCCAGGTACGAGCCGTTCCGCGGCGGCAGCGGGCTGTTCTCCGAAACGGACCGCGCCCATGATCGCCTGCACGTCGCCGATCGCGGTCAGGGTAAAGCTGCCTTCGATCCGGTCGATCACACCGGTGGCGATCAGCTCGCGCGTGATCGGTGTCTTCGCCTGCAACAGCCGCAATCCGCTGTCGGTGACCGCAGCCTCGGGCAGCCGTAGCCGGCGTACAGCGGATCCGATGCCATCCGCCCCGACGAGCAGATCGGCTTCGTCCACCGTCCCGTCGGAGAACCGGACGGTGACCCCTGCCGCGTGCTCGGTGTAGCCGGTCAACGCCGAACCGAATCGGATCGTGTCGTGCACGTCATGGGCGAGGAGCCGTCGCACGATGCGGCGACTCGCCGACGAGCCCGGTCGTATCGCGTCGGGACTCCCCTCCCGACCGGTGGACTTCCGGCGCTTGACGATCGCGAGATCGGATTCGTCGAGGATGGTGACGTACTCGTCGGGTTGTCCCAGGGTCGCGTCAAGGAATCTGCTTTCGGAGGCGGTAAGGCAGGCGTGTAGCGCGCCGAGCCCACGCTCGTCGAGGTGGATTCGCGCCCCCTGTGGCCGTTGTTCAAGGGCCTCGTCACGCTCATGGACGGATACGTCGATATCCGCGCGGCGCAGAAATCGGGCAAGCGCAAGCCCGCCGAGTCCCGCGCCGACGATGATGACACGCATTCGTACTCCGATTCCGAGGATGTCAATGGACATTGCTGTCTTGGTTCGTGCCGACGCGGAGCCGATGACACCGGCGACCGGTTGTCACATCGGACAACGACACTTCGGCTTTCACGGTCACTCTCTCCCTCAGGGCAGAAGTGCCTCTCGTCGAACCACAAGTGTCTGCGGCGAAGCCGAGGACCTCAGGGTCGTACTCGGCGGTTCACAACGACGGGAGGACGTCCTTCATTCCGGTGCCTCCAATGCTGAGGCGGTGACGAGCCCGCGGTTGCCGAGCTACGGATGCCCCGCCCGCTGGCGGGTCACCAACGGCAAGCTAACCAGAACGATCGTTTTGGATCAAGCGAGGCCGGCCGACGAGAACGCCGGCCACTCCCGGCTCCTGGTCGGCAGCGCCGCAGATCTGCGCGCCATCTCGCCACGTATGCGCGGGATGACCACTGCTTAGGCGAAATCAGTTGGCGGGCTTGCCGAACCAGCGGGAGAGCTGGTCGTCCAGGTCCTGCTGATCGTCGCCGATCCAGGCGACGTGGCCGTCGGGGCGTAGCAGGACGCACGGAACATCCAGTACCGCAGTGGGATCCGCGAGGTAATCGACCCGGTTCGACCAGCCGCCGACGGTCAGTCGTTCGGTGCGGTCCAGCAGCAGGCCGCGGCCGCGATGCAGCAGATCGTAGAGGTGGCCCTGTTTCACGTCGATGTCGCGCAGGCGGCGCCCGAGCAGGTCGGGGCCTGCGCCGAAGTCGTAGCGGATGCCGATCGCGGTGATCTTCTCGATCAGATGGCGGTTCACCTCGTCGAAGTCCATCAGTTCGGTGAGCAGCCTGCGCACGGCCTGCGGGCCCGGTTCGGTGGACAGCAGTTCCATCTGGGCGCGGGTGTTGTCCAGCACGTCCTCGGCGACCGGATGACGTTCGGCCTGGTAGGTGTCCAGCAGTGTTTCCGGCGCCCAGCCTCGGATCTGCGCGGCCAGTTTCCAGCCGAGGTTGAATGCGTCCTGAACGCCCAGGTTGAGGCCCTGTCCGCCGATGGGTGGATGGATGTGTGCCGCATCGCTGGCCAGCAGCACCCGCCCGACCCGATAACGTTCGGCCAGCCGGGTGGCATCCCCGAAGCGGGACAACCAGCGCGGGGAGTGCACGCCGAAATCGGTTCCGGCGATGGCGCGCAGCTGTTGTTTGAAATCCTCGAGGGTGGGCGGTTCAGCGCGATCGCTGACTCCCGCTGCGGGGACTACGACGCGATAGGCCTCGTCGCCGAAGGGCCTGAGACTGAAAGTCTTGTTGGTCTCGTTGATTTCGGTCACCTTGGCGGCGATCTCCTCCTGCGGTACACCCACTTCCATCTCGCCCATCAGCGTCTCGGTCCGCGCGGGCTCGCCGGGGAAGCCGACGCCGAGCAGTTTGCGCACCGTACTGCGCCCGCCGTCACAGCCGACGAGATAGCGCGAACGCAGCTGTTCGCCGTCGGCCAGCTCGACGGTCACACCCTCGTCGTCCTGCTCGAAATCGGCCACCGCACAACCGCGCCGGACCTGCGCACCGAGTTCGATCGCATGTTCTTCGAGCAGGTGAACGATGACCGGCTGCGGGATGCCCAGCAGGTAGGCGTGCGCGGAATCCAGGTCCTGGGGCGCGGGTTTGGTGATGGCGGCGAAGAATCCGCCTGCCGGACGCCGTCTTCCGCGTTCGAGAATGCGATCCAGCAGTCCGCGCATTGCCATCAGCTCGATGCTGCGAATGTGCAGACCGACTATGCGGACGAACGACACGGGCTCGGTTTCCTTCTCCAGAACGAGTACCCGCACGTCGTGCAGCCGCAGTTCGGCGGCCAGCATCGCGCCAGTCGGCCCGCACCCGGCAATGATCACGTCGAACATGTGGGGCGCGCGATCGGCGCCGGAGGCCGATGACCGGAGTCCGGGGACGTCGCCCACGGTGAAGTCGCGCTCGGCCGTTTCGTTCGACGACGGCTCGGCGGTGAACTGTGGAGAGTGCATAGGTGTTGCCTTTCGGGAGTGCCTTGTTGGCGAGGCGCTCCCGGCGACACCTACGTCAATCGCCCGACCGTGACGGGAAGGGAGAGCACCCACATCGATGCGTTCATGGGTCTCACCTCCTCGGGCGGTGTCGCGGTCGACTGCAAGCTACCAGCCCGACGCGATCCCACCCATCCCTTTTTCCGCCACTTGATCGCGACTCCGGACAGGCCCTGGTCCGGTTCGCACTCGTGCGGGCGAGGATCCGGTCCACGGCCGGACCGTGCTCAGCAGGTCTGGTCCCCGGCGAGGAACCGCTGGACTCGGGGCAGTGCGTCGGCGGCCCGGTCCCAGCCGGTTTGGTGGTCGGCGCCGGGCAGGGAGAAGAACTCGGTGCCGGTCTGCTGCGCGAAGGTCCGCATCGGGTCATGCCAGAAGTCCTCGCTGCCGGCGTACATGAGCATCGGGACGTCGGTGGCGGCGAGCGCGTGGTGCTGGCCGGGTTCGTGAGCGAAGGCCTGGAAGTTCGCGCGCAGTGCCGCGGGGTCGGCGGCGTCGATCACGGCGGCCAGCGCGGGGTCGGCGGTGGCCGCTTGGTGCATGAACGGGTAGGGGTCGGTGTCGGCCGGCAGGCCGAGGTGGCGCAGCACCGGGGCGATCGCGGAGCGGAACCCGTCGATGGGGTCGAAGGCGCCGGCGACGAGCCGGGTGAGCCGTTCGGGGGCGTGCACGGCGACGGCGTAGCCGGTGAAGGCTCCCAGCGAGTAGCCCCAGAACGCGGCTTTGGTGGCGCCGACGGCGTCGAGCACGGCGGTGACGTAGTCGGCGCGTCGGGCCGGGGTGTAGGCGGCGGGGTCGTGCGGGGCGTCGCTTGTGCCGAGGCCCAGCGGGTCCACGGTGATGACGGTGTGGGTGGCGGCGAGGGTCGTGGTGCAGCCGGTTCGGGTCCAGTGCGCGCCGGTCTGGAACATGCCCGGGTGCAGCAGCAGCGGTGGCCCGTCCCCGGCGATCTGGTAGGAGATCCGGTATCCGTTGCTGCGTGCGATGGGCACCCGAATTGCTCCTCGTCGCCGGTGGCTCCCCTGACCGTGGCGCCGACGCTACTGGGATCGCGGCGGCGCCGGGTGTCGTTTCGCTGTGATCGCGGGACGTTTTTCGGGCGGCCCGTTGCCTGGCCGGGTGGGCGTGGCGATCACCGGGGCCGTGCCCGGCGGAGTGCGTCCGGTCAGCGCTTTTCGCGGTGGGCGAGGTGGTGTTCGATGCCGTTGAGCTGGTTGTGCAGGCCGAACTCGAACAGGTCGTCCAGGTCGAGTTCGACGCCGCTGGTCGCGGCGGCGGCCAGGTTCGGGTAGCGGCCGGTTCCCAGCAGGTTCCGCATCTCGGGTTCGTCGGTGTCGTGGCGTTGCCTGCTGGTGATGCCGGTTTCCTGGGTGAGTTCCGCGTCCAGGGAGTGGCTCATGGCGATGCCGCCGACGTAGCCGTTGAGGCCGACGGCGATGCGCAGTTTGTCGCGGTGGTCGAGGCCGAGCCCGTCGAGGGTGGCGAGTTGCCATTCGACGTGGGCCATGCCGGCCGGCAGCAGCGGCGGCTGGGCCAGTGAGTTGAGGGCGATGGGCGCGAGCCAGGGGTGTCGCCGGTAGGTGGCCCATTGCCGGCGGGCGAGTTCTTCGAGGCGGGCGCGCCAGCCGCGGTGGCCGGGTCCGGGCAGCGGGGTTTCGGCGAAGGCGGCGTCGGCCATGAGCCGGAGGAGTTCGTCCTTGTCGGGGACGTGCCGGTACAGGGACATGGTGCCGGCGCCGAGTTCGGCGGCCACGCGGCGCATGGACACCGCGGCTCGGCCTTCGCGGTCGGCGATGCCGATGGCGGTGCGCACGATGCGTTCGCGGCCGGCGGGTTCGGTGGTTCGGGGTGACCGGGGCCGGGCGCGGGGATGTGCCGCGGGGTCGCTGACGACGGTGCCGGCGCCGGGGACGGCGTGCACGAGGCCGTGCTGGCGCAGGGCGGCGAGGGCTTTGGTGGCGGTCGCCATGGCCACGCCCCATTCGTCGATGATCTGGCGGGTCGAGGGCACCTTGTCGCCGGGGCGGAGCCGGCCGGAGTCGATGCGGGCGCGGATGTCCTCGGCGATGCGCAGGTACGGCGGTTGGGGCCGGGATCCGGTCGTCATCGCTCCCCTTTCGGTTTCGCACTAGTGCACTACCCCGAGGAATTATAGGAAACCCCGCGGATTCCCCTAAGGCGCACTAGGGCTATCCCTGTATTTTTCGAGATTCTTCGTTGTACCGCAGCATGTTCGACGTCTTGTCGGATACGGTGTACGCGTCAGGTACGGGGTACGCATTCTCCTTTTCGGGGTGGATCGATGAGCGTGGTGGCGGAACGTCCGGTGGTTGCGGAGGAAACGCGGGCGGTGCGGTGGTGGCGGCGGCCGTGGGTGGGCCCGTTGGCGCTGGTCGCGGTGGTGTTCGTGGCGGTGTCGGTGCCGCGGTACCTCACGTTGGATCCGGCGCAGTCGCTGGTGCCGCCCGCGGAGGGGTTCGCGCCGCACTACCCGATGATCGTGGCGCACGTGCTGTTCGGGTCGGTGGCGATCGTGAGCTGCTGCTTCCAGGTGTGGCCTGCGTTCCGGCGGCGGTATCCGGTGGCGCACCGCTGGATCGGCCGCGCCTACGTCTTCGCCGGGGTGCTGCCCGCGGCGGTGATGGCGACGGTGATCGGCGCGGTGTCGCCGTTCGGGCCGGTGGCGCGGGTCAGCAACGTGCTGCTGGGGCTGGTGTGGTTCGGCTGCACGGTCGCGGGGTGGCGAGCGGGCCGGGCGCGGCGGTTCGGCGATCACCGCAAGTGGATGGTGCGGTCGTTCGTGCTGACCGTCTCCACGGTGACCAACCGCGTGTGGGGGGTGGTGGCGGGTGTGGTGCTGGGCCCGCAGCTGGAGACGACCTTCGGCGGCAACGAGCAGTACATGACGTCGACGATCGCCGGGCTGACGACGTGGCTGGGCTGGGTGGTTCCGCTGATCCTCGCCCAGTTGTGGCTGGACCGGCGGCCGAAGAAGCGCGCCAGGGCCGCGGGCCGTTCCGGGGGGCGGGCTTGACCTGGAGTGCGGTGGAGGTTGAACGCTGGGGCGGTCTGGTTCGCCGAGCCGCCCGGGGGTGGTCGTGTCCGCGATCGATGTCGATTCCGCCGCGGGCGGTTTGTTCTCCCGCCGCTACCGGTCGCTGACCTTCGGCGCGCTCACGTTGATCTCGCTGGTGGCCTTCGAGTACGTGGCGGTGGCCACGGCGATGCCGACGGTCGCGCGTTCCCTGGACGGGTTGGCGCTGTACGCGGTGGCTTTCGGCGGGACGACGGCCGCCGGTGTGGTGAGCATGGTCGTCTCCGGTGGGTGGAGCGATGCGCGCGGGCCTGCGGTGCCGTTGCGGGTGGGGGTCGCGGTGTTCGCCGCGGGGCTGTTGCTGGCCGGGGTGGCGCCGGTGATGTGGGTGCTGGTGGCGGGCCGGATCGTGCAGGGCTTGGGCGGCGGGTTGATCTCGGTGGCCCTGTACGTGGTGGTGGGGCACGTGTTGCCGGAGGAGTTGCGGGCGCGGTTCTTCGGGATGCTGGCCGGGGCGTGGCTGCTGCCGTCGATCGTGGGCCCGCTGGTGGCGGGGCTGCTGGTGGAGAGGTTGAGCTGGCGGTGGGTGTTCCTGGCGACGATGGTGCTGGCGGTGCCCGCGCTGGCGTTGGTGAGCCCGAGCTTGCGCGGGTTGTCCTGGCGTTCGCAGCCGCAGCAGCGCGGTTTCGACCGTCCGATGTGGTCGGTGGGGGCGGCGGCGGGCGGGTTGCTGTTGCACTACGGCGGGCAGCAGACCGGTTGGCTGTCGGGGGTGCTGGTCATCGCGGGATTGGCGGCGTTGGTGGTGTTCGCGCCGAGGTTGTTGCCGGTGGGGACCTTCCGGGGCCGGGCGGGCCTGCCGAGCGTGGTGGCATTGCGCGGTATCGCGGGTGCGGCGTTCTCGGCCGCTGAGGTGTTCGTGCCGCTGATGTTGTCGCGGGAGCGGGGCTTGTCCCCCACCGCCGCGGGTTTGGTGCTGACCACGACCGCGGTCGGGTGGCTGGCGGGTTCGTGGCTGCAGGGCCGCCTGCCGGCGTGGGACCGGGTTCCTGTGGTGGGCGCGGCGCTGCTGGCCGCCGGGGCGGCGGGGGTGGCGACGACGGTTTTCGCGGCGGTGCCGCTGGTGGTGTGCATCGGCGGGCTCGCGGTGATGTCGCTGGGGATGGGCCTGGTGTATCCGGTGTTGTCGACGTTGACGCTGCGGTTGTCGGCTCCGCGCGAGCAGGGCGTGAACAGTTCGGCGTTGCAGCTCAGCGAGTCCCTGTTCACCACGACGGTGCTGGCGGTGGCGGGCACGTTGTTCGCGGCGTGGCTGGTGTGGTCGCCCCCCACCGCGTATCTCGCGGGTTTCGGTCTCGCCGCGGTGCTGGCGCTGCTGGCCGTCGCGGTGGCCTTCCGCGCCCGGTGAAGGCCTCGAACTCCCGCTACGGCCAGGGGGCCTGTGCCGAGCCGGTCCAGCTCGGTCACCACGATCTGGCCGCGCTCGCGATGGGCCGACAGCAACGCTTTGCCCGACTCAGGGCGCTCGGCGAGGTTGCCTGCAGCAAGACCTCTACGCCCTGAAGAAATCGATGAGGGCGCGGGCGATCTGGCCGGGGGCGTTCTCCGTGGGGATGTGGTCCGCTTCCGGGATGCGTACGAGCGTGGTGTGCGGGATCTCCAAGGCGATCTTCTCGGCGTATTCCACCCTCTCGTCCACGTCTTCCTCGCCCCAGATCAGCAACTTGGGCGTCGTGGACCGCCGCAGCGCGGGAACGAGATCAAGGGTGTAGCGACTGTCGGCCGCGCCCGCCATGGCCAGCCAGGAGCGTCCGACCCGCGGATCGGTCCACGGCTCCAGGTACTCAGCGATCCGCTGCTCGGTGGCGGCACCGGCCAGCGCCCCCGTCACGGCCTGCCGGCGGGCGGCGAGGAGTTCATCGACGGTGGTCGCCGCGGCGACCACCGGGTCCCGGTACCGGCCCACGTGGGGCGCCGGCCAGGAGTCGTAGACGACCGAGTTGACCAAGGCCAGCCGGGGCACCTCCAGCCGATCGTGGGCGAGGAGATGCTGGGCGACGGCGCCACCGATGTCATGACCTGCCAGGGCGATCGGCCCGGAGATCTTCAGCGCGGACGCGAATCGCACCACCCAATCCGCAAGGGCCGGGACCGTGGCCGTTGCCAGGGTGAGCTCGCCCCCCGAACGCCCCAGTCCGGGGAAATCGACCGCGAAGGGCCGCAGCCCCGCCTTCGCGAGGCGGCCCAGCACCGGAAGCCACACCCGGCTCCAATACGTTCCGTGCAGCAGCAACACAGCCGGGCCGTCCTGCTCTGCGGTCAGATAGCTGGCCGTTTCGCCGTCGACCTGGACCGTGGTCCTCAGCACGCCCGTTTCAGTGGTTTCGCTCATGGGCCCACTCTCGCCGGGACCTACTTCCCAGCCGAGAGTCAAGAAAGACATTCATGGGTATATTTCTGACATGAACCGTCATCGGGTGGTGGCGCTGCTCAACCCACCCCAGTCCCCCTTCGAACTCGCCTGTGCCGCCGAGGTCTTCGGCACCGTCCGGCAGGACATGCCCGCCCACTACGACTTCCGGATCTGCGCCGAGCACCCCGGCCCCCTTCGGACCACGATCGGCTACACGATGCTCGTCGACGCAGGGCTGGAAACCCTGCAGGAGGCGGACACCGTGGTCATCCCCGGCTGGCAGCCACCCGGCACACCGGCGCCACCGGCCATCACCGAGGCGCTGCGGGCTGCCCACCAGCGCGGCGCGCGGATCGCCGCCATCTGCACGGGGGCTTTCGTCCTCGCTCAGGCCGGACTGCTCGACGCCCGCCGCGCCACCACCCACTGGCGCCAAACCGCTCAACTCGCCGCCACCTTCCCCGAGGTGCAGGTAGACCCGGACGTGCTCTACGTGGACCACGGCGACGTGGCGACCAGCGCCGGAACCGGTGCGGGCATCGACCTGTGCCTGCACCTCGTGCGTTCCGACCACGGCGCGGCATACGCCACCCAGATCGCCCGGAACATGGTGCTGCCACCACACCGGGAGGGCAGCCAACTCCAGTACGCCGCACAACCCGCCCCGGCCAGAGCGGACGAGTCCTTGGCGCCACTGCTGGAGTGGGCTACCTCCCAGCTCCACACCCTGACCGTCTGCCGACTCGCCGGACACGCCGGGCTGTCGAGCCGAACTCTCGCCCGGCGGTTCACCGAACAGCTCGGCACCAGCCCGGGACAGTGGCTGCTCGGCCAGCGCCTCGACGCGACACGGGTACTGCTGGAACAGACCAACCTTCCGGTGGAAACCATCGCCACCCGGGTCGGACTCGCCTCGGCGGTCAACCTGCGCCGCCGCTTCCGGGCGCACTTCGGCACCACACCCGGCGCCTACCGGCGGACCTTCGGCGAAACCCGGCCGGAACGCCGGTGAGCTTCGGGGAACAACCGAGTCGCTGGTAAGCCTTCAGCATTGAACCCCCGAGCACGACGGTGACTGATGCCCGCATTTGACGGGCTCAACTCATGGGATCGCCGCAGAACACGACGTCATCGGCGGAGCTCCAGTTCTCGACCACCTGCAACCCGGTGCGGATCTCCAGCGCCGATCGCCATGTCACCGGGCTGGTCGTAGGCTGCCCGGCAGTCCCCTCGGAAAAAGTTCGGCGGGCATGTCGATCCGCGGCGTTCCCGTTCGACCTGGGGGTGAGCGGGTCCGAGCGGGACCCCCGGATGGTCCAGGGAGACAACCATGAAGTACATGCTGATCATGCGCGCGACCGACGAGGCGTTCGAGGCGTTCCAGGACGTCGACTTCAACGAGATCCTGGAGGCGATGGGCCGCTTCAACGACGAGATGATCCAGGCCGGTGTCCTCGTCGCCGCCGAAGGCCTCGACGACGCCGCCGACGGCGTGGTCGTCGACTACTCCTCCCAGCCGCCGGTGGTCACCGACGGCCCCTACGGCGAGACCAAGGAACTGTTCGGCGGCTACTGGATCCTCGACGTCGCCTCCAAGGAAGAGGCCGTGGCATGGGCCAAGCGCGCACCGATGGCCGGCCCGGGCAGCAAGTGCGAGATTCGCCGGGTCACCAGCATCGACGAGTTCCCGCAGGACAACGAGTGGATCAAGAAGGAGCGGGCTTGGCGCGAGGCGACCGGCCAGCTCTGAGCCCGGATTCGATGGCGAACCCCACCGGCCGCGAGGCGGTCGCGGCGGTCTGGCGGATCGAATCCGCGCGGATCGTCGGCGCCCTGGCCCGCTACACCGGCGACTTCGCGCTCGCCGAGGACCTTGCCCAGGAGGCGTTGGCGGAGGCGCTGGTGACCTGGCCGCGCGAGGGCGTGCCGCGCAATCCCGCGGGGTGGCTGCTCACCGTCGGCCGGCGTCGCGCGATCGACGCGTTCCGACGCCGCTCCGCCCTCGACGAGCGGTACGCCGCCCTCGCCCACGACCTCGGCGAGGGCGGCGTGGCCTCGGGGCACCCGCCCGCCGATCCGGCTCGGGACACCGAAGACGTGCTGTGGGATCCCGACCAGATCGACGACGACGTGCTCGCGTTGATGTTCATCGCCTGCCACCCCTTGCTGTCGCGGGAGGCGAGGGTGGCGCTCACCCTGCGGGTCGTCGGCGGTCTCACCAGCGACGAGATCGCCAAGGCGTTCCTCATCCCGACCGCCACCGTGCAGGCCCGGATCACCCGCGCGAAGAAGACCCTCGGGGCGGCGCGGGTGCCGTTCGCGGTACCCGCGGCCGCGGAGCGCACCGAGCGGCTGGGCTCGGTGCTCAGCGTGGTCTACCTGATCTTCACCGAGGGGTCCTCGGCCAGCTCCGGTCGTGATCTGATCCGGCTCGACCTCGCGCGCGAGGCGCAGCGCCTCGCGCGGGTGCTGACCCGCCTGGTGCCCGACGAGCCCGAGGTCTTCGGCCTGCTGGCGCTGCTGGAGCTGACCGCGGCGCGCTTCCCCGCCCGCACCGGGCCCGACGGCGAGCCGGTGTTGTTGGAGCACCAGGACCGCCGCCGCTGGGACCGCGCCGCGATCCGCCGGGGCCGGGCGGCGCTGGCCCGGGCGGAGCGGATCGGCCGGGGCCTGGGCGCCTACGGCCTGCAGGCGGCGATCGCCGAATGCCACGCCGTGGCGGCGTCGGTCGAGGAGACGAACTGGGAGCGCATCGTGCTCCGCTACGAGGCGCTCGGGCGGCTCGCGCCGTCACCGGTGGTCGACCTCAACCGGGCCGTCGCGGTCTGCATGGCGCGGGGACCGGCTGCCGCGTTGCCGATCGTGGACGAGCTGGCGGCCGCGCAGGCGCTACCGAACTCGCACCTGCTGCCCAGCGTCCGCGGGGAACTGCTCACCCGCCTGGGACGCACCGACGAGGCGCGCACCGAGCTTCGGCTCGCACTGCAGCTGTGCGGGAACGAACGCGAGCGGGCCGTGCTCGCACGCAAACTCGCCGACCTCGGCTGACCGGCAGCTACGCGTCCGCCGCCAGAACGGCTGTGATGAGCCGGAATTGCGCTGGGCCGCCGGGCTTGAGGACAGGGCGGAGCGGCCCGGTCTTCTGCGGCACTTCGCCTTCCTGGCCGGGCATGATCGATGGCATGGACGATCTCTGGGGCAAGACCGACGCCGGCCAGGGCATGGGGGAGAACACCGCGAGCGTGGCCGGGGCGCCGCTGGGGATGCGCTACGAGGTCTCTGGCGGAGCGATGCTGCTGCACCGGTCCGGCACCGGTGGGCCGCCCGTGGTGTTCCTGGCTGGCGGTGGGATGTTCGGCCTGTACTACTGGAACGTGCACAACCTCGTCGCGGAGTTCACCACGAGCGTGATCTACGACCGGCTCGGCACGGGCTGGAGCGACGTGGTGGGCCTTCCGCGCAGCGGCACGCAGGTGACCGATGACCTGCACGAGCTACTGCGTGCCGTTGCCGTCCCCGGCCCGCACGTGCTGGTCGGGCATTCACTCGGCGGTCTGTACGCGCGGCTCTACGCGAAGCGATTCCCCGGCGAGGTGGCCGGCTTGGTCCTGCTCGACCCGACTCACGAGGACATCGTCGACTACCTGCCGGAGGAGAAAGCGCAGCGGCTGCGGGACTCGAACACCGACGACCTGTTCCCGCCCGAGCAGATGGACGTGATGCGGACCGCGTACCGGACCACGTTCGGCCGGGCGCTCGCCGACTGGCCCGCCGAGATCCGCGAACCGCTGCTGGATCAGGGGTTCAACCGTGAGGGTTACCGGCAGTCCCTGCGGGAGCCGATGAACCTGTCGCGGCTGTTCGGCGAGGTCCGCGACGCCGGACCCGATCCCGACGTGCCGCTGATCTTCGTGTCCGCCATGGGGACCGACACGTTCGCCGAGGAGCTGGTGCCGCCCGAAGCGCACGCATCGCTGGCCGAGTCCAACCAGATCAAGCACCGGCTGTACACCGACCTGGCCGCGGCGCGCCCCCGAACCCAGGTCCGCCGCCTGGACGATGCCGGGCACTCGGGCATCGTCTGGCTCCGGCCGGACGCCGTGGTTCAGGCAATCCGCGACACGCTGTCGCTCTGATCGAACGCCCACATCGGTACTCGGCTGCCTCCCCTGCTCTGCCAGTTGCGGTGAAGACTGTGGGCATGGAGTTCTTCTGCTATCACCGCGACCGGCCCGGCTCTTCGGGGCTGCGCGAGGCGCTGCTGGAAGCGCATTGGTCCTACATGGACCGGTTTGCGGACGTGATGATCGCCCGGGGGCCGACCCTCGACGGCGACACTCCGACCGGCAGCGTGCACATCGTCGATCTGCCTGATCCCGCTGCTGCGCGCGCGTTCGCCTTCGACGAGCCGAGCTACCAGGCCGGGGCGTACCGGGATGTGCTGCTGCGGCGCTGGCGCAACGTGCTGGGCCGCACGATGTGGGACTTCCCCGGTGGCAGCAGCGGCGGCAACCGGTACCTGGTGCTCGGTCTCGGTGCGGGGCAGTCGGTGGACCTCGAGGTGCCGCGGGGCCGGGACGACCTGATCGCGTACGGGCCGCTGCTGTCCGACGACGGCACTGCCTGGCTGGGCACGGCGGCGCTGGTCCGGGCGCAGGATCCGGACGAGGCGCGGGGTGTCCTCGACGCGGATCGCTACGCCGATGTCGAGGTGCACACGTGGCAGTTCGGCGGGCGCCGGTAGCAGGAGTTCTGCCTGACGCAGTTCGCGGCCGGACCGCTGTTGGGCATCTCGGGTGGGGATGCCCAACAGCGGGTTGCCGGGGTCAGTTCAGGTGGGCTTCGAGGGCGTCGGCTCCGGCGGTGGCGCCGCCGCAGTCGTGGATGATCTGGCGCATCCGCTGGAGGTTGGCGCGGACCTGTTCGTCGGTGGCGATGCCGTCGACCGCGGTGCGCAGTCCGGCGGCGGTGACGGTGTCGGGGTCGAGGCGGCGGCCGAGGCCG
Organism: Saccharopolyspora sp. NPDC045941; assembly: GCF_056431445.1. Lineage (NCBI taxonomy): Bacteria > Bacillati > Actinomycetota > Actinomycetes > Pseudonocardiales > Pseudonocardiaceae > Saccharopolyspora > Saccharopolyspora sp. NPDC045941. The sequence continues at coordinate 179,010 of NZ_JBWKKU010000007.1, read as the reverse complement.
AGTTCTTCGGCGCGGGTGGCGTTGGCGGCTTGTTCGGGCATTTGCGGCACGGCGACCAGGGGCACCCCGGCGTGCAGGGATTCCATGGTGGAGTTCATGCCGGTGTGGGAGAGGAAGACGGTGGCGTGGCGCAGGACCGCGGGCTGCGGGAAGGAGGCGCGCACGTCGAAGTTGGCGGGGATCTCGCCGAGGCCGGCGGGGTCGACGTGCTGCCCGGTGGACATGGCGACCTGCCAGGGGCTGTCGGCGAACGCCTCGAAGCACATCCGGTAGAACTCCGGGCGGTTGTTGAACGCGGTGCCCAGGGAGATGAACAGCAGCGGGGCGCCTGCGTCGCGGGGCTGCCAGGGCTGCTCGTGGCGGTCGCCGAGCAGCGGGCCGATGAAGTGGAACCGCTCGTCGAAGGTGTCGGCGGCGAGTTGGAATTCCCGGGGCAGGAACACCAGGTTGAGCTCGGCCGGCGGCGCACCGAAGGGCAGTTGGGCGCGGACGCCGAACTCGTCGCCGATCTGCTGGATCCGCCGGCCGAATTCGGCGAAGGCCTCGGGGGAGAATGCGGGGTTGTCCTTGGCGACGGTGTCGAGGAGGGAGAATTTCTCGTTGGCGGCGAAGCTGGGCATCAGGGCGATCATGGGGATGTCGAGGTCGTTGGCGAGCATGCGCCCGATGGGACTCATGACGTCGACGCAGACGGCGTCCGGCGGGTCGGCGCGGAAGTGCTCGCGCAGCGGCGGGAAGCTGTTCTTGATGTCGTCGATGAAGAACTGCATCAGCCTCGCCACCGGGGGCGGGACGGATTGCGACTGGGGCGGTATTTCCGGCACGTCGGTGGGGAGTTCGACGACGTCGGCGCCGGTGGCTTCCACTGCCTGGACCATCTTCGGGCCGGTGGCGTAGCTGACCCGGTGGCCGCGGCGCAGCAGTTCGGTCACCAGGGGCAGGGTGGGGTTGATGTGGCCGGCGGCGGGCATGCTGATGAACGCGAAGTGCTTTTTCATGATCCCTCGGACTGGACGTGCGCGTTGTGCGCGGGGCTCACCGTCCAGTATCCGGATCCGTTCCGGCGGCGGCATGTGGCGTTGATCATCACCGTTTCCGCCTATTCCGGTCAAAAAGTGTTCGGGCCCGGTGGAATTGCGTCCGGCATCGGCCGCTCGCCGCAATTCCCGCCACGCCCCCGTTTTGCCGGAGCCCGCCGGCACGCGTTTCCCCGGCGGCCCGGGTTCCGCGTTGTTCCCGATGTCAGGGCAGGGTGAGCACGCGCGGGCCGTCCTCGGTGATGGCGATGGTGTGCTCGACGTGGGCGGCGCGGCTGCCGTCGCCGCTGAGCACGGTCCAGCCGTCGTCGGCGGTGCGGATGTCGTCGCGGCCGCCGGCGAGGAACATCGGCTCGATGGCCAGGACCAGGCCGGGGCGCAGCGGCGTGCCGCGGCCGGCGGGGCCGTCGTTGGGCACGAACGGGGCTTCGTGCATGTCGCGGCCGACGCCGTGGCCGCCGAGGGGGTCGGGGATGCCGTAGCCGGCGCTGCGCCCGACGACGCCGATGGCGCGGGAGATGTCGCCGATGCGGGCGCCGGGCCGGGCGGCGGCGATGCCGTCGGCGAGGGCCTGCGCGGTGGTGTCGGCCAGCCGGGTGTCCTCGGGGCGGGCGGTGCCGACGCTGAAGGTGATGGCGGCGTCGCCGACCCAGCCCTGCAGGCGGGCGCCGCAGTCGATGCTGACGAGGTCGCCGTCGGCGAGCCGCTGCCCGTTGGGGATGCCGTGCACGATCGCGTCGTTGACCGAGGCGCAGATGGTGCCGGGGAACGGGGTGGGCGCCCAGTTGGGCCGGTAGCCGAGGAACACCGGTTGTGCGCCGGCGTCGGTGATCGTGGTGTGCGCGAGTTCGTCGAGTTCGAGCAGCGTGGTGCCGGTGGTGGCGTGCTCGCGGACGGCGTGCAGCGCTCGGGCGACGATGCGGCCCGCTTCGCGCAGCGCGTCGATCTCGGCCGGCGTCTTCAGTTCGATCACGTGCGTCTCTCCCACACCACTGGACCCAATAACTATACCGATATTAGTATCACGGCCATGGTGCGCGTGCCGCTGAACGAGCAAGAACGGCAACGGGGCGAACTCCTTGGCCAGGCGCTGCGGGAGGCCCGCGGCGCGCGCAGCATGGTCGAGATCGCCGCCGCGTCCGGGATTTCCACCGAAACCCTCCGCAAGATCGAGAAGGGCCGCATCCCCACCCCGGCGTTCTTCACCGTCGCAGCGGTGGCCGACGCGGTGGGACTGTCGCTGGACGAGCTGCGCAAGGACGTCGCGGCGACACAGGAAACACAACAGCGCATGTCGGCGTGACCCGGCCGGACCGGCCATAACTCCCCCTTAAAGCCGACTGAAACCAGACCGGCTTCGCGGACCCTCGGCCACTGGGCAACGGTCCGCTTCGGACAGTCCACATCGGACACCAATGATGGCGACTCTTCGTGTCCGCGCATGCGTTTCCAGTTGACCCCGCCACGCCCTCCGCGTGCTGCGACGGAGATCACAAGCAGGCTCCCGCGGGGTGCCTACGCTCCGGCAACCGGCCGGTGACCCGCCGGGCGCGTGGACCGTCCGACACGAAATCATGACGAATTCGCTACGATTCGCCGGCCGGGTCGGGGACAGGACAACAACCGGCACTACACGAACGGAGTGACCAGTTGCCCGCCGAGCACCCCGACCCGTTGCGCCGCTGGTGGTGGCGGACCCCGCTGGCGGCACGTCTGCTGCCCGCCGTCGCGCTGCTGACCGCGACCGGCGCCGGCGCCCTCAGCGCCCTGCCCGCAGGAAGCCAGGACGTCGCCACTCCACCGCCCCCGCGCGCCCCCGTCGACTACGTTGCGCCGACCACCACGGCGGTCACCACGACCACCACGGCCGCGGAAACCACCGAGCCGGAACCGGCCGCGCCCCCGACGACCAGCAGCAGCCGCCCGCAACCCACCACCACGGCGGCACCGGTCACCACCACCAGCAGCCGCCCGCAACCCACCCGCGCGCCCACGCCCCCGGGCTGGGACCACGGGCGGCCCACGACCACCTCCACCCGCGGCGACGACTGGGTCCCGGAAGTCACCGAAGGCGAACGCTGCTCCCGCGAAGGCGACGTCGGCCGCACCTCCTCGGGCGCCGCCGCCAGCTGCGAACGCGACGACCACGGCAAGCTGAGGTGGACCACGCAATGGTGAACAAGAACAACCCCGCCACCGACCGCCATCACGCCAGCGCCCTGCGCATCCTGGAAAACGGCCCCCACGCCCCGCAATGCCCCCACGGGCACGGCCCGCTGACCACCATCACCGACCCCGCCGCCCCCACCGGCGTGGCAATGGCCTGCCCGCAATGCGGACAACGCCGCGGCATGGAGATCACGATGCTGCGCACCCTGCTCAACCCCGAGAACGCCGACTTCGACCAGCCGCTGGCGATCTCCCCCACCGACAACCCGGCGCCGCCGGCCAACCCGGAGCCACCGGCCGTCACCGACACCGACACCGCGGCGCTGGACGTCACCGCCGAAATCCCCCGGGTGCAACCCGAAGACACCGCCCGCGAACCCCTGGGCAAGATCACCGCGCACCACACCCGCGACGACGCCGACGGTGACGAGGCGGACCTCGACCACATCCCGCCGCCGCCCCGCGGCCACCGACCCGACGGCACCATCCGCACCACCGGCTGGCTCCAGCTGGGCGCACGACCGATCAGCTCCGGGCTCTGGGCCGCGCTCGCCGGCGCCGCACTCGGCCTCGCCCTCATCGACCTCAACACCTGGCTGCCGCTGATTCTGCCCGCAGCCGCCTACGCCCTCTGGTTCGCCACCACCCGCTGGATCCGGCCCGCCTCGGCCGCCACCAACCTCGAACAGGTCTACGCCGACGAACTGCTCCCCGGCGACGCCATCCGCATCTACGGCCCGATCGGGCCCGTCGGCATCGTCGACCAGGTCACCCCCGCTACCAACGAGCAGGTCATCGTCCGCTTCACCGGCGGCACCCAGCGCTTCCTGCCCGCAGACGCCCGCTGCCACCTCGTGACACTGCGCAACTAGCGCGGCTCAGCGATCCGACGAACCCGTCGTCCCACCCACGACGGCATCCGACTTCGCCGCATCCACCGGCGGCACCAACCCCGACACGTCCCCACCGGTGTCGTTGACCTTCAACACGAACGGCCTCGTCTCGGTGTAGCGCACCACGCTCACCGAACACGGATCCACCACGATCCGCTGGAACCCGTCCAGGTGCAGCCCCAACGCATCCGCCAGCACCGACTTGATCACATCGCCATGCGTGCACGCCAACCACACCGCATCCGCACCGAACCCGCGATCGTGCGCCCGCACCGCGGCCACCGACCGCGCCTGCACCTGCGCCAACCCCTCGCCACCCGGGAACACCGCCGCCGACGGATGCTGCTGCACCACCTTCCACAGCGGCTCCGCGGTCAACTCGGTGATCTTCCGGCCGGTCCACTCGCCGTAGTCGACCTCCGCCAGATCCGGCTCCACCACCGGCGAAAGCCCCCGCTGCGCGGCCAGCCCCGCCACCGTCTCCCGGCACCGCTGCAACGGCGACACCACGATCCCGGCCAGCGGAACCCCCGCCAACCGGTCCACCAACCCGGCCGCCTGGCCCACCCCGGTCTCGTCCAACCCGACACCGGGCGAACGCCCCGCCAACGTACCGGCACCATTGGCCGCCGACCGCGCATGCCGCAACAGGATGAGAGTCGCCACGCCCGCCGACTGTAGGCCCCACCCCCGCGCCACCCACCACAACCCCCGGCAAACGAAAACGCGGCCGGCACCCGACGGTGCCGACCGCGCTCCCCGATCACCGGATCACGGCTGCATGACGCCGAAACCCAACAACCCGAACACCAGCAGGCCCAACGCGATCCGGTACCACACGAACAAGTACACGCTGTGCCGCTCCACGAACCGCAGCAACCAGGCGATCACCGCATACCCGATCACCCCGGCCACCACCGTCGCCACGATCATCTGCGCCGTCGTCGGCTGCAACCCGTACGGGCTCGGCTCGAACACGTGCGGGATCTCCGACAACCCCGCCGCGAACACCGCCGGAATCGCCAGCAAGAACGAGAACCGCACCGCCGTCGGCCGGTCCAGCCCCAACGACAGACCAGCCGTGATCGTGCCACCCGACCGCGACACACCCGGGATCAACGCCAACGCCTGCGCGAAACCCATCACCACGCCATCGCTCAACCGCAACCGGTCCTGCGACCGCCGCTGCTGACCGAACCGCTCCGCCAACCCCATCAGCACACCGAACACGATCAACGTCGTGCCCGTGATCCACAGGCTCCGGAACGTCGACCGGATGAAGTCCTGGAACAGGAAACCCAGCACGCCGATCGGCAAACTACCGACGATCACATACCAGGCCAGCCGGTAATCCTGCGTCCGCCGCACCTCGGCGTTCACCAAACCCCGGAACCACACGCCCACCAACCGGACGATGTCCTTCAGGAAGAAGATCACCACCGCCAGCTCGGTGCCGATCTGCGTCACCGCCGTGAACGACGCACCAGCATCGTCACCGAAGAACAACTTCGACACGATCGACAAATGACCGGACGAAGAAATCGGAAGGAACTCCGTGAGCCCCTGGACCACGGCCAACAGCATGGCCTGCAACCACGACAACGAAACCCACTCCAGCACGATCGCGGAAACCCTTGTGCGCCCACCGGCCACCGGCCGCCAAGCTCGAAGCCCAAATCTTGCAGCATTCCCACCGCCCGCCCTCCCCCACCCCGGGCAACCACATCCCACCAGGTCAGCGAACGGCTGATCACAGCGAGCGACGAACAAACCCGGCACCCACCGGCACCACGACCCGAACTGTGATCCGGAACACCCAGAACCAGACCCGCCGCAGCAGCCTCACCGCCCACGGCCGCCACAGGCAATACCCTCACCCACCGTGGAACACCGACAACTCGGCCGCAGCGGCCTCCGCGTCTCCCGACTCGCCCTCGGCACCATGACCTGGGGACTCGACACCGACGCCGACGAAGCCGCCGAGCAACTGTCCACCTTCCACGAAGCCGGCGGCACCCTCATCGACACCGCCGACGTCTACCAGGACGGCCACACCGAAGAAATCCTCGGCGACCTCCTCACCACCCAACTCCCCCGCGACGAAATCGTCCTCGCCACCAAAGCCGTCGCCCGCCGCAAACCCGGCCCCTTCGGCGGCGGCGCCTCCCGCGGCGCCCTCCTCACCGCCCTCGACGGCTCACTGCGCCGCCTCCGCACCGACCACGTCGACCTCTGGCAACTCCACGCCTGGGACCCCTCCGTCCCCCTCGACGAAACCCTCTCCGCCATCGACACCGCCGTCACCAGCGGCCGCGTCCGCTACGCCGGCATCTCCAACTACGCCGGCTGGCAACTCGCCACCGCCGCCACCCACCAGAACACCCACCCCACCCGCACCCCCCTCATCGCCACCCAAGCCGAATACTCACTCCTCGAACGCGGCATCGAACGCGAAGTCACCCCCGCCGCCACCCACCACGGCCTCGGCCTCCTCGCCTGGGCACCACTCGGCCGCGGCGTCCTCACCGGCAAATACCGCAACGCCACCCCACCCGACTCCCGCGGCGCCACCAGCCACTTCGCCAGCTACGTCGAACACCACCGCACCGAACGCGCCGCCCGCATCGTCCAAGCCGTCCTCACCGCAGCCGAAGGCCTCGGCTCCGCACCCGTCCACGTCGCCCTCGCCTGGGTCCGCGACCGCCCCGGCGTCACCGCCCCCATCCTCGGCGCCCGCACCAACACCCAGCTCAAAACAGCCCTCGCCGCCGAAGACCTCACCCTCCCCCCAGCCATCCGCGCCGCCCTCGACGACATCAGCGCACCCGACCAGAGCTACCCCGAACGCAACCCCGCCCAGCCCTGACACCCCGGGCCAACCACCACCCGACCGACCGAATCAGGGATGCTGGAGCCAGCAACACGCACCGCAACCCGCGGGGCACGCGGCACCAAGGAGGACCCCCGTTGCGTCGGCTGGCCATCATCTGCCTCTCCGCAACCCTGCTCACCGGCTGCGGAATGGACACCACCAGCGACCCCCTCCAGGTCACCGACACCCTCACCGCCGCAACACCCGCCACCGCGCCCCCCGCAACCACCCCACCAGCAGGAACCGTCCACCCCGCACCCCCCGTGCAACACGCCGCCTATGACCGCGACACCCACACCCTCGTGCTCGCCAGCGGCCCCCAGCTCACCCTCGTGGACACGCGCACCAACACCCCGCGCACCCTCACCCTCCCCAGCGCCCCCGCCACCCTGCGCACCGACCGCGGCCAACTCACCGCCGCACTCCCCGACACCAACCTCATCAGCCGCATCGACCTGCGCACCGCCACCGCACGCCCCACCCAGGTCCCCGGCGGCCCGGTCGACGCCATCGACCTCGACGGCGACCGAACAGCCGTCATCCTCCGCGACACCGGCACCGTCACCGTCCTCCACAACGGCAACCCCACCGCCACCACCGAGAAGTTCCAAGGCCCGGCACAACTGCTGCCCACCCGCGGCGGCATCGCGGTCCTCGACCGCCTCACCACCGCCATCACCCCCATCGACCCCGCAACCGGCAGCAAAGGTGCAGGCCTCCGCGCCGGACAAGGCGCCACCAACGCCATCACCGACCGCTACGGGCGCATCCTCACCATCGACACCCGAGGCCAAGAACTCCTCGCCTTCAGCACCGACCCGCTGATCATGAAACAGCGCTACCCCGTGCCCGGCGCCCCCTACGGCCTCGCCTACGACCCCACCCGCGACCTAGCCTGGATCACACTGACCGCAACCAACGAACTCGTCGGCTACGACATCGCCGGCGGCGAACCCCAGGAACGCCACCGGCTCCCCACCATCAGCCAACCCAACGCAGTCGCAGTCGACCCAGACACCGGAGACGTCTACATCGCCTCCGCCAACGGCGCCGGCTACCAGGTGGTGAGAGCGTGAACGCAGAAGGAACCGACACCGAAACCGACTGGGAATACCAACCGCTGCGCCTCCCACCGGGCGTCACCCGATGGAGCGCAGCGACCCAACTCAGCATCCACGCCGAATTCTCCGGCTGGGAGCTCTCCCGCGTGCTCCTCTACGCCGACGGAACCCGCAAGATCTGGCTACGCCGCCGCCGAACCACCCCCGGCGTACCCGGCCTGCTCACCTGACCCGGTCACGGCACCCGCAGCAACCACTCCCGCGTCGCGAACTTCGACTCCACCAACTCGCGCGCCCGCTGCCGCTCGCCCTCCGACACCGGACCATCGGACAACCCGAACCGCCGGCGGAACCCCTCGATCAACCGCTCGATGATCACCTCACGAGCCAACCCCGTCTGCCGCCGCAACGGATCCACCCGCTTCTTCGCGCTCGAGATCCCCTTGTCCGACAACTTCTCCTTCCCCACCCGCAACACCTCACCCATCTTGTCCGCATCGATGCTGTAGGACATCGTCACGTGGTGCAGAACCGCACCCGACACCAACCGCTTCTGCGCCGCACCACCGATCTTCCCGCCATCCGACGCGATGTCGTTCAACGGCTGGTACCACACGTTCAACCCCAACTCCCGCAACACACCCAGCACCCAGTCGTCCAAGAACGCGTACGACTCCACGAACGTCATCCCCGCCACCAGCGAACCCGGCGCATAAAGCGAATACGTCACCGTGTTCCCCGGCTCCACGAACATCGCCCCACCACCGGTGATCCGCCGCACCACCTCGACCCCATGCCGCTGCGCACCAGCCACGTCCACCTCATTGCGCACCGACTGGAAACTCCCGATGATCACCGCCGGCGCCGCCCACTCCCAGAACCGCAACGTCGGCGCCCGCCGCCCCGCCGCCACCTCCTCGGCCAACACCTGGTCCAACGCCATGTGCATCAACGGCGTCTGCGGCCCATCGTGGACCAACCGCCACTCGTGATCAGCCCAATCCGACGCACGCGTCAACGCCCGCCGCACCGCGACCCCGACCGCCTCCGCATCGAAGCCCACCAACCGCGCACCAGCCGGCAACCCGCTCCGGATCCGCGCCGCCAACTCCGCCCCATCGGCATCCACCGGCGCCCCCGTCAACGCACCGTTGATGTCCTCCAAAGCCTCATCCGGCTCCAAGAAGAAGTCCCCACTCAACCGCACATCCGCCAGCCGACCGTCCACAACGTCCAGATCGACCACGACCAGCTTCCCGCCGGGAACCTTGTACTCACCGTGCACCGCACACCCCTGCCCTAGACACCGACGAACCGGACAACATCACACGACCACCGTTATTCCACCGCACCCGAAAGGCAGCCCGCGTGACCACCGAACTGCTCACCGGCGCGCTCCTCGCCGACGGCACCGGAACACCCCTGCGCCCCGCCGAAATCCTCATCCAGGACGACCGCATCACCGCCGTCGAACACCCCGGCACCCTCCCCACCGGCACACCCCGACGCGACCTCACCGGACTCGTCCTCGCCCCCGGCTTCATCGACGTCCACTCCCACGCCGACAACGCCCCACTGCTCACCACCGACGACACCACCAAGATCCTGCAAGGCGTCACCACCGAAATCGTCGGCAACTGCGGCTTCAGCCTCGCACCGCGCAGCACCCGCAACGCCGACACCCTCGCCACCTTCCTGCAACGCCTCTTCCCACCGCTGGACTTCACCTGGACCGGCTTCCACGACCTCTTCGCCGCCACCGACGCAGCCGGCTACGTCACCAACTACTGCCCCCTCATCGGCCACGGCACCCTCCGCATCGCCGCCCTCGGCATGGCGGACACCGCCCCCGACGACAACGCCCTCCGCACCATGCGAACCGCCCTCGAAGAAGGCATGACCGCCGGCGCGTTCGGCTTCTCCAGCGGACTCATCTACCCGCCCGCCGTCTTCTCCACCACCCGCGAACTCACCGCCGTCGCCGAAGCACTCGCCGGCACCGGCCTCTACGTCACGCACATGCGCGACGAAGGCGACGCCCTGCTCGAATCCATCGAGGAAGCGCTCCACATCGGCGCCACCGCGGGACGCACCCACCTGTCCCACCTCAAAGCCACCAAACCGGACAACTGGGGCAAGATGCGGCCCGCCCTCGACAAGATCGACCAAGCCCGCAACACCGGCCACGACGTCGTCCAGGACGTCTACCCCTACACCGCGTCCTCCACCATGCTCACCGCCGTCCTCCCCACCTCGTACCTCGCCGGCACCGCCGAACAGACCATCGCCCGCCTCCGCAGCAAGACCGGCCGCGACGACCTCGCCGCCACCATCGGCGAACGCACCGCCTGGGACCGCATCCTCATCGCCACCACCGCCAGCCACCGCCACGAAGGCCGCACCATCGCCGAACTCGCCGCGCACGACGGCACCGAACCCGTCGACGCGCTGATCAAGGTCCTGGTCGACGAGCAACTCCGCGCAGCGATGATCAACTTCTCGATGCACGAGGACGACCTCGAACTAGCCATGACCGACCCGCACACCATGATCGGCTCCGACGGCCTGCCACCCGGTACGGGCGGCAAACCGCACCCGCGACTGACCGGCACCTTCCCCCGGGTCCTCGGCCGCTACACCCGCGAACGCGGCGTCCTGACCCTCCCCGAAGCCATCCGCCGGATGACCTCGCTGCCCGCCCGGTGCTTCCGCATCCCGGACCGCGGCGTGATCGCCCCCGGCAACATCGCCGACCTGGTCGCGTTCGACGCCGACGCGGTCACCGACATCGGCGACTACCAGGACCCGATGCGCCCGCCCGCCGGCATCCCCTGGGTCTGCCAGGCCGGGCGAACCGTCGTCGAGAACGGCGAATACATCGGCCCCCGCACCGGAATCCGCCTGACGCCGAAAGCCTGACCCGCGGAACGCCTCAGACGAGACCGGCCAACAACTCCGCGAACACCGCCGGCCGGCTGAAGCAGCCGACGTGCGAGGCGGCCAGCTCGCGCACCTCGACCCGAATCCCTCGCTCCCGCAAGGGAAACCCCTGGCCATCTATGCGCTTTGGCGGGTGTACAGCAAGCCGGTCCGTGATGATCGTGGATTTAATTTCAATCTACACTGATACGATAGAAGTTAATATTGCACGCGTACTCCTCCCGACCGGGCGATTTCCGATCAGCGATCGCGGGTCGCCATGCGATCTCCCAACCCGAGAAGCACCATCAGGCAATAACTTCCGCTTCGAGAGGAGCCGGGCATGACGCTCTCCGACCACTTCGCCGCCCCGCAGCAGCGAACCGCCTCCCCCACCCCGGACTTCGGAGAACTCCACGTGCCCGCCCAGGACCGAGTGGAAACCACCCCCGCCGCGGATCACGACGACCACGACGAGAGCCACCTGATCCGCGGCTACGACTGACCGGAACCCTTCCCCGCCCCGCCAGCCGCTACGCTCTGGAAGCGTGGCAACCGATCTCTCGCTGGCCATCGGCCAGCGCTCGATGGGCAACCCGGACATCGCCTACCCGCTGTGGCCGCCGCTGACCGCCGGCTGCCCCACGACGAGCACCGACGAGATCGCCTACCCGGTCGAAGTCGACTACGACTACGACCGGGTCCCGCCAGGTCTGTTCCAGCCCGCGACCGGCACCGGCCTGGACCGCTGGGCGCCGCTGCTGCCACCCCTGACCGCCCCGGGACTGGCCGAAGGCGGCACGCCGCTGGTGGAGATCGCCGACGGCGCATTCGTCAAGGACGAAGCGCGAAACCCCACCTGGAGCCACAAGGACCGGCTGAACCGCTGCACGGTGAGCGCCGCCCTCGGCTCGGGCGCAGACGGGATCGTCGTCGCATCGTCCGGCAACCACGGCGCATCCGCCGCCGCGTACGCCACCCGCGCCGGGCTGAAGTGCGTCGTGCTCACCTCGGCCGAAACCCCGCCCGCGGTCACGTCATTCCTACGGGCCTACGGCGCGGTCGTGCTGACCGTGCCAACGGAAGCGCGTTGGCCGCTGCTGCGCCAGATCGTGGCCGAAACGGGCTTCCACCCGGTCAGCAACGTCACGACGACGCACACCGGACACGCCTTCGGCCCCGAGGGGTACAAGACCATCGCGTACGAGATCTTCACCGAACTCGGCGTCCCGGCGGCGGTGTTCGCGCCCACCGGGTACGGCGAGCTGCTCTTCGGCGTGTGGAAGGGATTCACCGAGCTGGCACGCCTCGGCGTGGCCACGACGACGCCCCGGATGTTCGCCTGCGAACCGGCCGCGGGCGGCCCCCTGGCCCGCTCCCTCGCCGAAGGGCGCCCGGCGGCGGAAGTCGAGGTCGCCCAGACCGCCGCCTACGCGATCAACTCCAAGGTCAGCGGCTACCGACCGGTGGCGGCGATCCGGGCCAGCAGTGGGCGCGCGCTGCTGGTGGACGACGCCGAAATGACGCGGGCGCAACACGATCTGGCCCGCGCGGGCCTGTGGTACGAGATCTCCGCGGCCGCCGGGCTGGGCGGCTTCCGCCAGGCGCGCGCCCAGGAGGAATTCGACGGTCCCGTGGTCTGCATCGCCACCTCCAGCGGGTTCAAGGACATCGGCGTCGGGACGCAACGGCCCGAACCTGTCGATCCGCGCTGGGACGTGGTGCGCCGGCACCTGCAGTCCTCCGGCATCGCGTGCTGAACCGCGCATCCACAGTGGATCGCCCGATCAGCGGCGGAACTCGTAGATCGCGCTGACACCCGAGTCCGATGGATCATCGGACTCCAGGTCTCGCTCCTCGATCAGCTCGAACCCCGCTCGCTCCAGCGCCCGGCGGGACGCCTGGTTGTCCGCCTGCGGCACCGCGACGATCGCCTCGACGTCGTCGTAGAGGCCGAACACCAGCTCCGTGAACGCCGCGATCGCCGACGAGCCGACACCGAGCCCGCACCGGCCGGGCATCCCGATCAGGTAATCGACGCCGGCAGCCGCCGGAATCCCCACGAGCGCGTCCCACTCCGGTTCGTCCGCCATCCGGTAGCACTGGATCATCCCGACCCGCTCCCCGGCCACGTTGATCACGAAGCAGCGCGCCGGATCCATCCCGTCCACGGACGGGCCGTACTCCTGCTCCACCAGGTCCGCGGTCGGCTCCGCGCCACGCCACCACTCCCGCACGTGCGGGGCCGACAGCCAGCTCTGCAGCAACCCGAAATCCTGCCGTGACAACGAATCGAAACGCACCGACCCGATCATTCCCACTCCCCGATTCACGAAAACCATTGCCGAGCAAGGCTAGAGACGCCGGCTCCCGCTTCCTAGTGGTTTTTTCGGCAGGCGACGGTAGGTGTCGACGCCGTGTTTTATTTCATTCAATACTGAAACAATAGATTTTAATGATATGAGACGTTCGCCGAGTGCTGAACCCCTGGTGGTCGTCCCGGGCATGCCGCAGCATGATCCCCATGACCGACTTCCGCTTCTCCTACAACATCTTCGGGCTGGAAGAGCCCGCGGCCTTCGCCGAGACCTGCCGCCGCGCCGAGCGGTACGGGTACGACGCGGTGTTCGCCGCCGACCACCTCGGCATCGCGTCCCCCTTCCCCACCCTCGTCGCCGCCGCGCAGGCCACCGAGCGGCTCCGGGTCGGCACCCTCGTGCTCAACGCACCGTTCTGGAACCCGGCGTTGCTGGCCCGCGAGATCGCCACCACGGACGTCCTCACCGGCGGGCGCCTCGAAGTCGGCCTCGGCGCCGGCCACATGAAGTGGGAGTTCGACGAGGCGGGCATCGAGTGGGAACCGTTCGGCAGCCGCGCCGAACGACTGCGGGCGACCATCGACGAGCTCGGCCTGCTGTTCGCCGCGGACGGCTACGAACAGCAGGCGGCCATGCGCGAGAACTTCGGCATCCCGGTCCTGCGCCCCGTGCAGCGCTCCGGATTCGGCGGCTACGGGCCACCGCTGATCGTCGGCGGCACCGGCGACCGGATCCTGCAGATCGCCGCCGAATCCGCGGACGTCATCGGCATCGCCGGGGCTTTTCAGGTCAAGGGCCAACCGCCGGGAACGCTGCGCATCGGCACGGCGGCCGAAGCCGACGAACGGGTCCGCTACGCCCGCGAACGCGCCGGAGATCGCGCCGATCGCGTGCAGTGGCACGCCTTGACGCAGGTGGTCGTGATCACCGATGACCGAGCGGCCACCGCCGAGAAGCTCCTGGAGCGGTACGGCTCGATGATGACCGCCGACGAGCTCCTGGAAACGCCGTTCGCCTTCATCGGCAGCGTCGAGCAGATCGCCGACCAAGTGCTCCGCAACCGCGAGCGCTACGGCTTCACCTACTACACCGTGCACGGCCCGTACATGGACGCCTTCGCGCCGGTCATCGAGCGGCTCCGCGCGATGACCGGCTGAGCCCCACGCGCGGCGAAGTCCACAGCGGGCTTCTCCCCTTGCCGCTGTGTCGTCGTGCGGTTCGGAGCATGAATTTCATTTAACACTGAAACAATAGATCTAATCGATATTCTTTGGTCGTCACGCTACCGTCTTCGATCTGACACTGAGTGCCGAACTGCCGCTAGCGGATGTCCCGCAGCGCCTCTTCGAGGTGCTTGAGGACGACACCCGCAGGCGCCGCAGTCCGCACCACGCCCACCACGACGTTCTCCCCCGCCTCGACGGAATCGTCGCGGCCCCACTGCCCCGACATCGCTACCGTCACCTGCTGCAGCGCTTCGCGCAGCAGCGCCTTCGCGTCCAGCGCTCCCCCGCTCTTCAGCCACTGGCGGAGCACGTGGTTGTGCGCGGCGACCACCGCCGAGGCCACCACCGCGGCGCGCAGATCGCCGCCCGGCTCGTCCGCGTAGCGGCCGCGCAGGTAACGCGCGAACACCCGCTGGTAGCGATCGATGCTGGCGATCTCCTTGTCCCGCAACGCGGAAACCTCTCGGGTCAGCTCGAACCGCTTCAGCGACACCTCCGGCTCCGCCAGGTACATCTCCAGCACCACCTCGGCGGTCCGCCCGAGCACCGCGAGCGGATCGGCCGCCGGGTCGGCGGCCGCCAGCAGCTCGACCACCTCCGCCAGCCGCTCGTCGTGGCCGGGGAAGACGACGTCCTCCTTGGACCGGAAGTACCGGAAGAAGGTGCGCCGGCCGACACCCGCCGCCTCGGCGATCTGGTCCACAGTGGTCGCTTCGAAACCCTGCACGCCGAACAGCTCCATCGCGGCCAGGGCCAGGGAGCTGCGCACCCGCCGGCGGCCGTGCGGGGTGCGGCCGGAACGGGTTCTGGGAGCCGGAGTCGGTGCCTCGGACATGGCCGGAATATAGCACCGGCCACGATTGCTAGTGGCACTCAGTGCCGTTACGATGGTGGCACGAACAGGGGTCCGCCGGCGCGGACCGCGAGGACTACCCGGCCGCGGAGCCGGGGAATTAGGAGGCACCCGGTGGACCCGAGCTTCGGCACCTACCAGCTGGCCGAGGAGCACGAAGCACTGCGCGAGGCGGTGCGTGCCCTGGCCGAGAAGGAGATCGCGCCGTACGCGGCCGAGGTGGACGAGCAGGAGCGGTACCCGCGCGAGGCGCGCGACGCGCTGGTCAAGGCGGGCTTCGCCGCCGTGCACGTGCCGGAGGCGTACGACGGACAGGGCGCCGACTCGGTCGCCACCTGCATCGTGATCGAGGAGGTCGCCCGGGTCTGCGCCTCGTCGTCGCTGATCCCGGCGGTGAACAAGCTCGGCACCATGCCGATCCTGCTCTCCGGCTCCGAGGAGCTCAAGAAGAAGGTGATGCCCTCGATCGCCAACGGCGAGGCGACCGCGTCCTACGCGCTGTCCGAGCGCGAGGCCGGTTCAGACGCCGCGTCGATGAAGACCCGCGCGCGCCTCGACGGCGACCACTGGGTGCTCAACGGCAGCAAGTGCTGGATCACCAACGGCGGCGAGTCCAAGTGGTACACCGTGATGGCGGTGACCGACCCGGACAAGGGCGCCAACGGCATCAGCGCGTTCGTCGTGCACGCCGACGACCCCGGGTTCGTGGTGGGCCCGAAGGAGAAGAAGCTCGGCATCAAGGGCTCGCCGACCGTGGAGCTGTACTTCGAGGACTGCACGGTCCCGGCCGACCGGATCATCGGCGAGCCCGGCACCGGCTTCAAGACCGCGCTGCGCACGCTGGACCACACCCGGCCCACGATCGGCGCCCAGGCCGTCGGCATCGCGCAGGGCGCGCTGGACCAGGCGCTGGCCTACGTCAAGGAGCGCAAGCAGTTCGGCAAGGCCATCTCCGACTTCCAGGGCGTCCAGTTCATGCTGGCCGACATGGCGATGAAGGTCGAGGCCGCGCGCCACATGGTCTACGTCGCCGCGGCCCGCGCCGAGCGCGGCGAGGCGAACCTCGGCTTCATCTCCGCCGCCGCGAAGTGCTTCGCCTCCGACGTCGCCATGGAGGTCACCACCGACGCGGTGCAGCTCTTCGGCGGCGCCGGCTACACCCGGGACTTCCCGGTGGAGCGGATGATGCGCGACGCCAAGATCACCCAGATCTACGAGGGCACCAACCAGATCCAGCGCATGGTGATGGCCCGCTCCCTGCTCAAGGGCTGATCCACCGGGTTGGGGGCCGCGGGCCGGCCCCCAACCCTCCTGCCCGGCGAGAACTCCGCCGAGATGACTGCGACGCGGCCACCCACCAGACTTGAGGTGGGGCCGCGCCGCCAGCGGGGTCGACGCAGGACAGGAGGCACGTCATGCACGTCGTTCGTGATTTCTTCGCCTTCATCGGCCGGCTGGGCATCGGGATCATCCTGATCGCGCACGGATGGCAGAAGGTCGTCGACTACGGGCTCGGCGCGGTCGCCCAGAGCTTCGCCGGCATGCAGATCCCGTTCCCGCAGGCGTCGGCCTGGTACGCGGCCCTGGTCGAACTGATCGGCGGCGTGTTCCTGATCCTCGGGCTGCTGCTGCCGCTGGTCGGCGTCCTGGTCGCCATCGACATGGCAGGCGCGGTCCTGCTCGTGCACCTGCCCCACGGGCTGTTCTCCCCCATGGGCTTCGAACTGCCGCTGGCAATCGGCGTCGCCGCGCTCGCACTGGGCTTCAACGGCGGCAACTGGTCGATCGACCACGGTCTATTCCGCCGCCGTCGCACTCCCACCGAACCCGCCCCGACGACGACCTGAGGACTACTCGGCGTCCGTGCCGGACCGCTGCTCCCGGGCGGCGAGGAAGTTGCCCGCTTCGGCGTACAGGCTGGTCAGCAGCCAGGTGCCGACGCCGATGTCGTCGCCGATGCCCAGCAGCGGCAGGAAATCCGGGATGAAGTCGATCGGCGACACCACGTACACCGCGGCCAGCAGCCAGAGCGCGAGCTGGTAGCGCGGCAGCACCGGATTCCGGCCCCGCGCGGTGGAGGCGATCATCGACGGAACCGCGCGGGCCCGCCGCAGCGGGCTGCCCACCGGCGCCACCCGGTGCGCGCGGACCGCCGCCCGCAGCGGGAGCCGGCGGCGAGCGGCCGCGACCGTTCCGGCGACGAGCATCCCGAGCCCCGCGGCGATCAGGCCCACCGGCAGCAACCAGCCGCCCGCCATGTCGCCGCCGCTGACGATCGCCACGACCACCCCGGCCACCAGCAACAGCCCGCCGATCACGATCATCGCAGCGCCTCCCCCGTCCACGTCGGTGTGATCAGGTTGCCATGGGACGAGCGGTCGCGAGGCGGCGGCCGGATTTTCATGGCACGGTCGGCGCAGGTGGGACCGGAGAACTGGGGAGTGTCGTGGTCGAGCAGGCCGATTCCAGCGTGCGCGGCACTTCGCTGGCCCGGGCCAGCGCGGCGATGGCGGTGGCGACCACCGTCAGCCGGGTCAGTGGCCTGCTGGCGAAGGTGCTGCTGGTGGCCGTTCTCGGGCTCGGCATGGTCAACGACTCCTACACCGTCGCGAACACCCTCCCGACCGTGGTCAACGAGCTCCTGCTCGGCGGGGTGCTCACGAGCATCGCGGTGCCGCTGTTGGTGCGGGCGCAGCAGGAGGGCACCCGGCAGGGCGATGCCTACGCGCAGTGGATGATCACCATGGGTGGGGTGCTGCTGATCGCGGCCACCACCGCCGCGGTGGCCGCCGCGCCGCTGCTCACCGAGCTCTACCTCGGCCCCGACACCCGGGCCAACGCCGCGCTGACCACGGCGTTCGCCTACCTGCTGCTGCCCGGCATCGTCTGCTACGGGATGTCCGCGCTGCTGCAGGCGATCCTCAACGTGCGCGGCGTGTTCGGCATCCCGGCCTGGGCCCCGGTGCTCAACAACGTCGTCGTGATCACCACAGTCGTGGTGTACGCGCTGGTGCCCGGCGAGATCTCGGCGCACCCGGTACGCATGGGCGAGCCGAAGCTGCTGATCCTGGGCATCGGCACCGCGCTGGGCATCGCGGCCCAAGCGGCGACCATGGCCGTTTCGCTGCGCCGCAGCGGTTTCCGGTTCCGCTGGCGGTGGGGCTGGGACCGCAGGCTGTCCGAGTTCGGCGGGCTCGCCGGGTGGGTCGTGCTCTACACGCTGGTCAGCCAGGCCGGCATGGTGGTGATCACCCGCGTCACCGGGCAGGGCACCACCGGTAGCGTCGCGACCTTCAACTACGCCTGGCTGCTGTCGCAAGTCCCCTACGGCGTGCTTGGCGTCTCGCTGCTCACCGCGCTGATGCCCCGGATCAGCCGCGCGGCCGCGGCCGAGGACACCGCAGAGTTCGTCGCCGACGTGTCGTTGGGCAGTCGGCTGAGCGCCGTGCTGCTGATGCCGATCAGTGCGCTGCTGGCGGTCGCCGGCGGCGCGATCGGCGTGGCGTTCTTCTCGCTGGGCGCCAGCGATGTCGCGGCGGCGGACCGGCTCGGCTGGGCGCTGGCGGCCGCCGCGCTGGGCGTGGTCCCGTTCGCGATCACGATGCTGCAGCTGCGCGCGTTCTACGCGATGAAGGACGCCCGCACGCCCACCTGGATCAACGTGATCATGGTGCTGGTCCGCAGCGTGCTGTGCTACGTCGCGCTCGCCGTGCTGGATCCGCGCGATCTCGTCGTCGGCGTCACCGGCGCGATGTCGGTGAGCTTCGTGATCGGCGCGATCGCCGGCCAGATCTGGTTGCACCGCAGGGTCGGCCCGGTCCAGACCCGCCGGACCCTCGCCGGGATCGGGCGCGCGATCGCCGCCGCCCTGCTCGGTTGCGCCTGCGGGCTCGCCGCCCTCGCCGGACTGCGCAGCGCGTTCGGCCCGTTCGGGCCGGTCGCCGACGCCTGGTTCTCGCTGGTGGTGCACACGGTGGTGGTGCTGGCGGTCAGTTTCGGCGCGCTGGCGCTCTTCCGCGCCCCGGAGCTGCGACCCGCGGTCGACCGGCTGGCCCGGATCTTCCGCCGTTGACGGTCACTTGCGGTTGCGGACGTGCGGCCGGGTTCGTTCGGCGCGAAGCGCGCGCAGCTCCGGAGGATCGGGCAGCGGCTCCAGGGGTTCGCCGATCGCCCATTCCAGCAGCAGATCGGCCAGCTTCGGATTGCGCGCCAGCACCGGTCCGTGCAGGTAGGTGCACACGACGTGCCCGCGGACCGCGCCTTCGGCATCGTCGTGACCGTTGCCGATACCGCGCGTCACCCGGCCCAGCGGCTGCGAGCCGGGGCCGACCCGGGTGCGGCCGAGGTGGTTCTCGAATCCGGTGAGCATCCCGACGCCGCCCAGGGTGGACTGCGTCGTCACCTCGCCGATCGCGCGCCCGCTGCCCGGCTCGGTGGCCGCGTCGACCACGCCCAGGCCGGCGTGCTCCACGCCGTCGCCGGTGACGAAGCTCGTCCCGAGCACCTGCAGGCCACCGCAGATGCCCAGCACCGGGGAGCCGCGTTCCACCGCGCGCCGCAGCCCGGGACCGCGGTGCAGGAACCGGACCGCGGCCACCTGCGCGACGTCCTCCCCACCGCCGATCAGGTACAGGTCGCAGGACTCCGGCACCGCGGCGGAATCGGAGAGCACCGTCACCGTCTCGCTGTCGATGTTGCGCCACTTCAGCCGCTGCGCCAGCACCAGCACGTTGCCCCGGTCGCCGTACGTGCCCAGCAGGTCGGGCAGCACCAGCGCGAGCCGGACGCGGTCGCGCATCATCGCCTGCTCCTGGTCACGAGGTCGCGGAAGGCGGTGTAGTTGGCTATCACGTCCGGCACGCCGGTGGCCGACCCGGCCAGCGCCTCGTCCACATCGGACGACACGGCGCAGGGCACCTCGGCGTAGCGCAGCCGCACCGCCAGATCCAGCGCCCGGTCCCCCGCCACCCGGACCGGCCGGTCGCGCAGCACCTCGAAATCCACGTCCCACAGCCAGGAAACGTCGTAGCCGTCGGCCTCCCGGCTGTTGACCACCAGCACCAGCGGTGCGTCGCCACCGTCGACGAGGTCGAGCATCTCCAGCCAGCTGGCCGGATTCTTCGCCAGCAGCAGCCGGGCGTCCCGCCCGGCGAGCCGGACCGTCTGGTACCGGCCGGCGGCCTCCGAGATCCGCCCGATCCGGGCCAGCGACGCGTCCTCGTCGCAGCCGAGGTGCAGCGCCGCGGCCAGCGCGAACGTCGCGTTGACCCGGTTGACGTGGCCCGGCAGCGACAGCGCGAGCTCGTGGTGGGAACCGTCGGCGGACACCGCGCCGGTTCCGGTGACCGTCCACTCCGCGGCGGGACGCGCCAAGCCGCAGGCGCAGCGCCAGTCCCGGTCGGTGTCGCCGATGAACGCGCCGCAGCTCGGGCAGTTCAGCGCGTCGTCCTTCCAGCGCACGCCACCGGAGATCCAGGTGACCGCGGGATGACCGGCGGCGGCGAAGACGATGTTCGGGTCGTCCCGGTTCGCGATCACCTGCGCGCCCGGCGCCTGCGCCAGGGCGCGCCGCAGGCTCGCCGCGACGGTGCGGATCTCGCCGACCCGGTCGAGCTGGTCCCGGCTGAGGTTGAGCAGCAGGATCACGGCCGGCTCGAACTGGTCGGTCACCTGCGCCAGGTGCAGCTCGTCGACCTCCAGCGCGGCGAACGGGGCGTCCGGCCTGGTCATCAGCGCGGCGACGTGTCCGTCGAGCATGTTCGCGCCGGTGCCGTTGCTGACGGCGGGAGCCTGCGAGCGCAACGCCTCGGCCACCATCTGCGTGGTCGTCGTCTTGCCGTTCGTCCCGGTGACCATCACGACACGCCGCCCGATTGCCAGCCTGCGCAGGGCTCTCGGTTGTACGCTCAGCGCGAGTCGGCCACCGATCATCCCGCCGCTGCCCATGCCGAGCCGCCGCGACATCGACGCCGCCAGCCGCCCCAGATCGACGGCGATGGCGGTGCGCAGGTCTTGGCGCTGCGCCCTGCGCATCGGCGGTGCCGGGACGACCCGCCAGCTCTGATCGGCCGGCCGGTCTGCGGTCGGGGCGCGCTCCGCCGCCTCCCTCGAGTCCCGCGTGGTGTCGGTCATCCGTCCCTCCCCCCTCGGCGCCCGCACACGCGCGACACGCCTAGGTCAGCTCCGGATGACGCGTCACCACCACTGGGCCGCACTCGGGCGCGCCGTCCGTCGCTTCTTCGCCAGTGTGGCGCGCGTTCGGCGAAACAGCGCGACGATCAGCAGCAGGGCACCGGCGGCGATCGTCGTCGGGCCGACCCAGCCGCCCAAGGCGGTCACCTCCACCAGCGCGGCGTAATGACCTGCGTCCATCTTGCTCTCCCCCTTTCCTGCGGCACGTGCCGTTTCCCGCACCGAGCGCGGCCGGGCTTGATCACGAGAATGATCGGGGCAACGGGCGATGCGACCGGTCCCAACATGCCGATGAATCACCCTGCCGGGCAGCATTCATCCCGAGTGATGATCGGAAGACACGGAACGTACAAGGCGAGTGACGGGGCGCGCGTCCGGACCGCGTGCCGAATTCGCCTCGGGCACGCGGAATTCGAGGTGCCAGCGACGATCGGACGATGTGGACACTTCGCCCGATCGGGTTTGAAAACTCAACACGTTCGGCGATCAACGGAACGGTCATTAGGCTCGGGAAGCACTCCGACGGTCCCGATCGAAGGGAGCCCGCCGTGACCGAAGTCCTGGTGCTGATCCTGATGTCCGGCCTCGCCCTGGGTGGCGTCAGCTGGACCGCGTGGGACATCCGCAGCGACCTGCGCCGCCGCAAGCTGAAAGGAGCCCGTTCCCCGCGCCTCGACCGGAAATGCAAGGGACCCCGCCGGAGAGAGGCAGGCGGGGTCCCTTGCTGTCGCCCGGTCACGCGGACCGGACGGGTCACTTCACGGTCAGCTGCTGACCCGGGAAGATCAGGTTGGCGTCGCTGACGACGCCGTGGTTCTTCTCGAAGATCGACTGCCAGCTGACGTCGAACTGGGCACCGATCGAGCTCAGCGTGTCGCCGGCCTGCACGGTGTAGGCGCCCTCGACCTGGACGGTCTTCTTGACCTCGGTCTTCTTGGTCGCGGTCTTGACCTTGGGCTTGGTCTCCGTCTTCGGAGTGGTCTTCTTCGTGGTGGTCGAAGAGACGCTCTGGTTCTGCAGGCCGCCACCGGCCGTCAGACCCGCCTTCTTCGAGCACACCGGCCAGGCGCCCGGGCCCTGCTTCTGCAGCACGCGCTCGGCGACCGCGATCTGCTGCTCGCGGCTGGCCTGCGAGGCGTTCGAGGCGTAGCTGGTGCCACCGTAGGCGGCCCAGGTGGACTGGTTGAACTGCAGGCCGCCGTAGTAGCCGTTGCCGGTGTTGATCGACCAGTTGCCACCGCTCTCGCACTTCGCGACGGCGTCCCAGGTGGACTGCGACGCGGCGTTGGCCGGCAGGGCCAGGGCGAACGGGGCGGCGACGACCGCGCCGGCGAGGGCGACCCGCGCGACGTTGCGGCCGGTGGTGGACTTGCGGTGCTTGCCTCGGGAGCTAGCCATGTTCTTCGTCTCCAGCGACGCCTGCGCTGACGCCAGGGGCGGCGATCGACGCGGCCGAGACTGCTCGGCCGGGACGCCGGGTTCGCCGTCGTCGTCAGGCCCCTGCCCTGATGCACGTGTCGGGGGTCGGAAGGGCCCGCTGGGCAGGGTTCGGCGAAGCGGACTTCCGGTCTTGCTCGTCGGCTCGGGGGCGCCGACGAGGGGCCACGCTACGTAGCCGGAAACCGAGGACCAAACCATCAGCGAGTGGCCATCGTCATAGAAACATCGACAAGATCGCCGCGATTGCTGGGTTTTTCCAGCTCATTTCTTGATCGACGATGAGCTCATTGCCGAAAATCCAATCACCCACGGTGAGACATGAGCCACGACTCACCCTATTGAGTGCTCACAGAGCGTCCCCGAACGCATTCGATCAGTTCACATGGACACACCGAAAAGACCGAGCAAAGGCTTTGCGGCTCGTCCGAAGAGACCGAATTGCCCGGCGCGACATCCCTTGCCTCGTAGGCTGATCCCACACGGATGGACAGGAGGCCGAGGTGGCTGAGACGTCGGTGGCCGAGGTGATGGCCGAGCTGGCCGCGCTCGAGGACCCGAAGGCGCGCAAGGTGAACGAGAAGCACGGTGACGATCACGGCGTGAACCTCGGCAAGCTGCGCGCGCTCGCGAAGCGGCTGAAGACGCAGCAGGAACTCGCGCGCCAACTCTGGGAGACCGGCGACTCCGCGGCGAGGCTGCTGGCGACCCTGATCTGCCGCCCGAAGGCGTTCGAGCGTGCCGAGCTGGACGTCATGCTGCGCGAGGCGCGCACCCCCAAGGTGCACGACTGGCTCGTGAACTACGTGGTGAAGAAGAGCTCGCACGCCGAAGAGCTGCGCCTGGCCTGGTCCGCCGATCCGGATCCGGTGGTCGCGAGCGCCGGCTGGGCGCTGACCACCGAACGCGTGGCGAAGAAGCCCGAGGGCCTCGACCTCGCGGAGCTGCTCGACGTCATCGAGGCGGAGATGAAAGGCGCCCCGGACCGCCTGCAGTGGGCGATGAACAGCTGCCTGGCCCAGATCGGGATCAGTCATGCCGAGCACCGCCCCCGTGCACTCGACATCGGCGAGCGCCTGGAGGTGCTCAAGGACTACCCGACCCCACCGAATTGCACGTCACCGTTCGCGCCCATCTGGATCACCGAGATGGTGCGCCGCCAGTGAGACGATTTCATTCAGCACTGAACTAATAGAGTAGACAAACGCTACGATGGGCGCCTCCGCCGATGTCAGCGGGAGGCGCCCATCCACTCGGGACTACTCGCCCGGCGGGGTCACTCGGTACGGAGGCCCGTCGGGTGGGCGGCTCGGCCGAGCGCCGGGAGGGTCAGGGCCGTTACGACGAGGACCGCCGCTGCCGCGAACGCGAAGAGGCCGAGCATGCCGGGCAGGTCGAAGACGATCTGCCCCCTCCTCCCGCTGTTCGTGGCCACCGCCGTCAGCGCCCCGAGCAGCATGCCGACAACCGTCGCCAGCGCCGTTGCGACGAGCATCGGCACCGCGTTCTGCAGGAGTTGCGACCACCACTGGGTTCGCCTCGGGACACCCACCGCCGCGAGCACGGCCAGCGGCCTGCGCCGTTCCTGGATCTGCTCGGCAGCCGAGACGAACAGGCTGCACCCGATGAGCGTGAAGGTGAGCAGCGCGCCCGCCAGCAGCGCGGCGCGGATCGCGACCAGGGCCGACTCCTCGCTCGAGGCCGTGCCCCCTCCGCTCGCCGTCGTGATCGAGGCGCTGTAGTCGACGAGGTGCGCCGCGGCGATGTTGCGGAAGCGCTCGTCCAGGTCGTTCGGGGCCGCCGGGTTGAGGCGGATGTCCACCTGCAGGTGCTGGACATCCGCCGGAATGCCGGCGGCTGCGGCCGGGGTCAGCACCATCGCGATGTCGTAGTCGGCGAACCCGACCGGCGCGGACGCCGGCCGCACCGACTCCGGCACGTTCCAGGCCGGTGGTGGCGTGCTGGAGCGGAACTCCAGTCCGTACGGCGATTCCGCCAGCTCGACGCGCTCGGCGGGCCGCAACGGGCTGCGGCCGGGCGGGGCGAACGCGTCGCCGTCCCGGCAGTCCGGCACCTGGAGCAGCCGGGCGATCTGCGCGCAGTCGGCGATGAGCAGCCCAGCGCTCGCCCGGTCCTGCCCCGTGACCAGGGCAATCGTCGCGACCCGCACCTCGTCGACTCCGGGCAGCGATCGCACCTCCTGCTCGATCCGCCCGATCTCGGCGGGATCGGCCGGTCGTTCACCGGCGATTCGCCCGCTGGCCGATGCCGCTCGCACCGAGTCCTGCGAAGTGCCGCGGTCCGCGTGCTCGGTTTCGACCGTGGCCATCAGCGTCTGCAGGGCGATCACGCCGGCGACCACCACCGCGATCGCGCTGACCGATCGCGCGGCGGGACCGCTGGTCAGCTGCAGCCGTCCGATCGCCAGCTGCCACGCCGTCGGACCGCCTCGCAGGCGTCCGACCGCGCGCTCGACGCACCACGGCAGCAGCACCGGGATCCCGACCAGCACGAGCACCGCGGAGACGACGAACAGCGGCAGGTCGTCCACGCTGTCCAAACCCATGGTGACCGCCAGCAATCCCAGCAGGCCGAGTCCGAGCGGCACCAAGCGCCAGCCCAGGCGACGCCGCCGCGACACCGTCCGGCGGGTCACGTCCAGCGGGTCGGCGATGGTGTGCGTCAGCGAGCCGATCGTGACGGTGACGGCGACGGCCGGGATGCCGACGGTCACGAGCGCCGCGAGCCACCACACCGGGTTGATGTCGAACGCGAAGACGGCGGCCTCCGCGACGGTCACTCCGCTGGCGAACGTCCGTCCGAAGAGGAACAGCGCCCAGCCCAGCACGACGCCCAGCACCGCGCCCGCCAGCGCTTCGCCCGCTGCCATCCGGCGAATCTGCTCGCCGCTGGCACCGACCAGGCGCATCGCCGACAGCCGGCGCTGCCTCGCGGTCTCGGCCAGCCGCACGGTGGCCGCGACGTACACCACGATCGGCACCAGCAGCGCGGCCAGGCCGAGGGCGAGGATGAGCCACTCGCTGGTGGAGAACGTCGCGCGGCTGTGTCCGGGGGCCTCCCCGAAGTGGTCCAACACGCCGCTCACGTTGCTGCTCCGCGGCGACAGCGCGTCGGTTCCGGCGTAGAAGAAGAGCTCATTGGGTTCGAGCAGGCCCTCGGCGCCGACGACGCCGACCACGTTGGGGAACCTCGGCTGCAGCAGCGCGCCGCCCGGCCCGGAGAGGAGCTCCTGCAACGCCGGCGAGACCACCACCTCTCCCGGCCGCGGGTTCTGGTGCAGCCCGGGAGCCACCGGCCCGTCGGGGCGCTGGTTCTGCACCCACAGCCCCTGGACCCGCTCGTTGCGGAACTGCGTCGCGGTCTCCGCCACCAGCACCGAGGCGGCGTCCCCGGTGACGGCGCCGACACCCCACCTCGCGTCGAACCGGGCGTCGCGGGAGGAGGTGACGTTCGGGATCGATGCCGCCGCCAGCAGCAGTGCCACGCCGAGCCCGACACCCGCGGCGGTGACCACCAGCCGTCCCCACGACCGCCGGCCGGTCACCGCCAGGCGGAGCCCGAAGGCCAGGTCCCGCATCCAGTCCTGCGCAGTCGTCATCGGGCCACCCCGGTGAGCTGGGTGCTGCCGTCGCGGAGCACGACCTCCCGGTCCGCATAGGCGGCGACGCGCGGTTCGTGGGTCACCAGCACCACCGCCGCGCGGGCGCCCCGCGCGGCGCGCGTCAGCAACTTCATCACCTGCTCGCCACCGGCGGAGTCCAGCGCGCCGGTCGGCTCGTCGGCGAAGATCACCGCGGGCTCGGCGACCAGGGCCCTGGCCAGCGCCGCGCGCTGGCCCTGCCCACCGGAGATGTCGCCGGGGCGCGAACCGGCCACGTCGGCGATCTCCAGCTCTTCCAGCCACAACGCGGCCTTGGACTCCGCTTCGCGGCGCGCCACCCCGGACAGCCGCAGCGGCAGCGCCACGTTCTCGCGCACCGTCAGCTCCGGCACCAGCTGCCCGAACTGGAAGACGAAGCCGAACTCCTCGCGGCGCAGGGCGCTCCGCCGCTCGTCGGACAACGCCGTCAGCTCCGTGCCGCGGTAGCTGATCTGGCCCGACTGCGGCAGGCGGATGCCGGCCAGGCAATGCAGCAGGGTCGACTTCCCGGACCCGGACGCGCCCATCACCGCGACGATCTCCCCCGCCGAGACGGACAGGGACACGCCGCGCAGCGCCGGCGTCGGGCCGAAGGACAGGTGCAGGTCCGTGCCGCGCAGCAGCGGTTCGGCTGCGGGCGCCTGGGTCACCGCTGGTTCGGTCACTGGGAAACCTCCTGGGCGAGCGGTTCGAGGCGGGTCACGGCGAGTTCGAGCCACCGCAGGTCCGCCTCCAGGTGGAAGAGGGCGTAGTCGTGCACCAACTGCTCGCCGGGTTCGGCTCCGGCCTTGCGGCGGGTCAGTTCGCGCATGCGGGCCAGGTGGGCGCCGCGCTGGCGGTCGAGCACCTCCGTCGCGTCGCGACCGGAGCGGACGGCGAGGACGACCTTGGCGTAGAGCGTGTTGTGGAGTTCTGCCACGGGTTTCTCCGGAGTGGATAGCCACTCCTCGATCCGGCGCCGGCCGGCCTCGGTGATCGAGTAGCGCTTGCGGTCCGGTCCCCCGCCGGACTCGACTCCGTCCACTTCGACCAGTTCGTCCCGCAGCAGCCGGGACAGCGTCGAGTAGACCTGCCCGTAGGCCAGCGACTTGGCGTGCCCGAAGCTCTCGTCGTAGGCGCGCTTCAAGTCGTATCCGTAGCTGGGGCCACCTTCCAGCAGCCCCAGCAAGGTGAGACTGATCGACATGCCGGGAACTATACACGCGATGTATATAGCGAGTGTATAGATACCTGCATCAAGCGATTCCGCTGGTCAGGAGCGTTCGCGTTGCGGCACCACCGTGTACCGGGGATCCCGGACCGACGCACGACCGGCCTCGAAGACGGCGTACCGCGTCGCGGCGGCGGCCGCGGTCAGGCTCAACCCCGAGGCGATCGCGGCCGTCCGGCTGCGCCCGGCGAACAGCGCCGCTCCCGCGCCGAAGGCGGTCAGCGCCCGGGCAGCACGCCACACCGCGCCCGCGCGCCCCTGCCGGTAGACCTCGCCGACCAGCCCGATCCGCCGGTGCATGCGCTGCGCGGCGGCGAACTCCAGCGCCGCCCCGGTCATCGCCATCCGCCGCGCCGGGCCGGACTCGCCCGGCGCGGTGAGCATGCCGATCGCACCCGCGCTCGACACGGCGCTCCCGGCGAACAAGAACGGCAGCTCGCGGTACGCCTCGTGCCAGCCCGGGACCGCCGTGTCGGCCAGCAGCACCGCGGTGTAGGTCGTCATCGCGGGCGCGATCACCCCGGCCGTGGTGGCCGCCGCACGGCCCAGAACCGGGAGCCGCCCGGTGAGTTCGCTGGCCACGGCCGCACTGGACAACGCCGAGAACGGCGCCAGGATCCAGGACCCGACGCTCAGCGGCGAGGTCGGCTTCAGGACCCGGAGCATGTTCAGGAACCGCGCCGGGCGCCCGAGGTCGTGGATCAGCGCCCCGACGCTGGCCGTCGCGCCGACCGCCGCGGCCAGCCTGCCGGAGCGCGCCAGCCGCCGGTACCCGGCGAAGTCCGCGCACAGCGCCATCGCCGACGACGCCCCCGCCAGCCCGCCGAGGTAGAGGTACGCGGGAACGTCCGGGACCTTCCACACCGGCTGCTTGAGCACCGGGCGCCCGTAGTAGGACCGGAACTCCGCCTCCGGCACCATCAGCCGGTCGCCGCGCTTCACCGCCTGCCCCCGAGGAAACACCCGGCGATCACGGCCGCCGCGGTCAGCGCCGCGCCCGCCGCGTGCCGCCACATCGACGGCAGGTCCCGCGTCGTCACCACCGGGTCCGGTGGCAGCCCGTACACCTCGGGCTCGTCCAGCAGCAGGAAGAACGCGCCGTCGCCGCCGACCCCATCCGCCGGGTCGTGCCCGTAGAGCCTGGCCTCGGCGATGCCCTGTGCGTGCAGTTCTTCGACGCGCAGCTGCGCGCGGTCGCGGAGTTCGTCGAGCGGGCCGTACTGGATGGACTCCGTCGGGCACGCCGTCGCGCAGGCGGGCATCAGCCCCGCGCCCAGCCGGTCCTGGCACAACGTGCACTTGGCCGCGCCTCCGGTGTCCGGCCGCACGTCGATCACCCCGTACGGGCAGGCGGGCACGCAGTAACCGCAGCCGTTGCACACGTCGTCCTGCACCACGACCGTGCCGTACTCGGTGCGGATCAGCGCGCCCGTCGGGCAGACGTCGAGGCATGCCGCGTGCGTGCAGTGCTTGCAGACGTCCGAGGACATCAGCCAGCGGACCTGGTCCTCGCCCATGCCTGGCATGCCCAGGTCCACAGTGGACCCGTGTTGTTCGACGAAGGCCACGTGCCGCCACGTCGTCGCGCCGAGCGCACCGGTGTTGTCGTAGGACATCCCGGTGAGGTCGAGGCCGTCCTCGGGCAGCAGGTTCCACTCCTTGCAGGCGACCTCGCACGCCTTGCACCCGATGCACACGCTGGTGTCGGTGAAGAACCCGACGCGGTCGGGGTGGTCCGGCGGGTAGCCCGCCTCCCCCGCCGGGTCCGCCAGCGGTCCGCTCAACCGGTTCGATTCCACGCGCTCACTCGCCTCCTCGCCTCGGGCTGTCGGCGTGCTCCGTGCCGGTGCGCTCGGTGATCCCGGCCCGCCTGCGGTACTCCTCGACGTAGCGGACCAGCGCCGCGCCGCGCGGGCGGCGGCCCGGCCGGATGTCGCAGGCACCGGCCTTGGTCTCCATGATGTGCACGTTCGGGTCCAGCGCCACGTTGATCAGCTCGTTCGCCGCGTCGCCGGTCGTCAGGCCGTTCGGCCCCCAGTGCCACGGGATGCCGATCTGGTGGATGGTGCGCTCGCCGTGGCTCAGCGGCCGCATCCGGGCGGTCACCAGGACGCGGCCTTCGATGGCGCTGCGGGCGGTGACCACGGTCGCCCAGCCCAGGTGCCGCAGCCCGCGCTCGGCCGCCAGCGCCGGGGAAACCTCCAGGAACATCGCCGGCGCCAGCTCGGACAGGTGCGCCAGCCACCGGCTCATGCCGCCCGCGGTGTGGTGCTCGGTGAGCCGGAACGTGGTGAACACGTACGGGAACACCTCGCTGCCGGGTTCGGCGCCGCTGGGCTGGTAGCGGTTCTCCGGCCGCGAGCACACCTGCCGCGCCGGATTCCGCTGCTGGGCGGCGTGGATCCGGTTCTCCAGCGGCGATTCCTGCGGCTCGTAGTGCGCCGGCAGCGGTCCGTCGACCAGCCCGGCCGGGACGTAGAGCCAGCCGCGCCCGTCGCTCTGCATGATGAACGGCTCGGTGCCCGCGATGCCCTCGGGCCCGGTGGCGTCCGGGTCGGGCAGGTAGTCCGGCCGCTTGGCCCGGTCGAAGTCCGGGATGTCGTGGCCGGTCCACTCGCCGCGCTCGTCGTCCCACCAGACGTAGGCCTTCCGGTCGCTCCACGGCCGGCCGTCCGGATCGGCCGATGCCCGGTTGTAGAGCAGCCGCCGGTTCGCCGGCCACGCCCAGCCCCACTCCGGCGCGACCCACGACTGCTCGCGGCCCGGGCGACGCCGCGCGGACTGGTTGATCCCGTCGGCGAAAACGCCGCAGTAGATCCAGCAACCGCAGCGGGTGGACCCGTCCGGACGCAGCTGGGTGTACGACGACAGCGGATCGCCGGCGGCGTCGAAGCCGTTGATCTCCTGCAGCACGGCCGCCGCACTCGGCTCGCGGATCTCGCCCTCGACCGGGTAGTCCCAGGTCAGCTCCAGCAGTGCCCGGTCCCGCTCGGCGCCGGGTTCGAGCTTCTCCCGGATCCGCCGCCCCAGGTGGTAGAAGAACCACAGGTCGCTGCGCTGATCCGCGTGCGGTTCAACGGCTTTGTGGTGCCACTGCAGCAGCCGCTGGGTGTTGGTGAAGGTGCCGTCCTTCTCGGTGTGCGCCGCGGCGGGCAGGAAGAACACCTCGGTGCCGATGTCCTCGGTGCGCATCTCCCCGGTCTCGATCTCCGGGCCGTCCAGCCAGAAGGTGGCCGTCTCGATCAGGTTGAGGTCGCGCACCACGAGCCAGTCCAGGTTCGCCAGGCCCATCCGCTGCTGGCGGGCGTTCGCCGTGCCCACCGCCGGGTTCTCGCCGACGACGAAGTAGCCCTTGCAGCGCCCCTCGATCTGGTCGATCGCGGTCTGGAAGGTGCCGTGGTCGCCGGTCAGCCGCGGCAGCCGGTCGAAGCAGAAGTCGTTGTCGGCCGTGGCGTGCTCGCCCCACCACGCCTTGAGCAGGCTGACCAGGTAGGACCGCATGTTGCCCCAGTAGCCGCGCGCGAGCTCGTCGGGCGCGACGAAGGAGTCGAGGTCGAAGTCGGCGTGCGCGTGCGGCATCGGGATGTAGCCGGGCAGCAGGTTGAACAGCGTCGGGATGTCGGTCGAGCCCTGGATGCTGGCGTGCCCGCGCAGCGCCAGGATCCCGCCTCCGGGCCGACCGATGTTTCCCAGCAGCAGCTGCAGGATGGAGGCGGCGCGGATGTACTGCACGCCCACCGTGTGGTGCGTCCAGCCGACCGCGTAGGCGATCGCCGTGGTGCGATCCCGGCCGGAGTTCGCCACGAGCTGCTCGGCCACCCACTCGAAGTCCTCGCGCGGAACCCCGCACACCTCCTCCACCATTTCCGGCGTGTAGCGCGCGTAGTGCCGCTTGAGCAGCTGGAACACGCAGCGGGGATGCTGCAGCGTCGGGTCTGTCTCGGCACGACCGCGATAGACCGGGCCGCCCGATCCGGTGCGCTCCGGGCGGCTGGCGTCGCGCTCGCGTCCGTGCGGCGTCGTGGGCACCGCGGTCTCCGGGCCGTGACCGCCGACCGACGGCACCGCGGAACTGCCCTCGTACTGCCAGGTCGTCGTGTCGTAGCTACCGGCTTCGGGGTCGAAGCCGGAGAAGACGCCGTCGAGGTCCTCCGTGTCGCGGAAGTCCTCGCCCACGATCATCGGGGCGTTCGTGTAGGCCACGACGTAGTCGTGGAAGTAGGCGTCGTTGGTCAGGACGTGGTTGATCAGCGCGCCGAGGAACGCGATGTCGCTGCCCGCGCGCAGCGCGACGTGCCGGTGCGCCAGCGCCGAGGTGCGGGTGAAGCGCGGGTCGACGTGGATGATCGTGGCGCCGCGCCGCTTCGCCTCCACCACCCACTGGAAGCCGACCGGGTGCGCCTCGGCCATGTTGGACCCCTGGATGAGGACGCAGTCGGCGTTGGCGAGGTCCTGCTGGAACGTGGTGGCGCCGCCGCGCCCGAACGAGGTGCCCAGACCGGGCACCGTGGAGGAGTGTCAAATGCGGGCCTGGTTCTCCACCTGGATCGCGCCGAGGGCGGTGTAGAGCTTCTTCATGAGGTAGTTCTCCTCGTTGTCGAGGGTCGCTCCTCCGAGGCTCGCGATGCCCGTCGTGCGCCGCAGCGGCCGGCCGTCGGCGTCGGCGTCCTGCCAGGTGGCGGCCCGGGTGGCCAGCACCCGGTCGGCGATCATGTCCAGCGCGGTGTCGAGGTCGAGGTCTTCCCACCCGGTGCCGTGCGGGCGGCGGTAGCGGACCTTGGTCTGCCGCAGCGGCGAGGTCACGAGCTCGCGGCTCGCCGAGCCCTTGGGGCACAGCCGGCCGCGGCTGATCGGCGAATCGGGATCGCCCTCGATCTGGGTGACCACGCCGTCCTGGACGAAGACCCGCTGGCCGCAGCCCACCGCGCAGTACGGGCACACCGAACGGACCACCGCGTCGGCGTCCTCGGTGCGCGCCCGCCGCTCATCGGTGCGCCGCGACCGGGCCGCCGGGCCCCTGCCCAGCGGGTCCGCCCCGGTCAGCTGGCGAACCACCGGCCAACCCAACCACTCCGCCATCGCCGTTCTCCCCACACGCGTGGTTCCAGGAGAAACCCGGTGGCCAGGCGGTGCAAGCCCAGCGCCCGCATCGGTCGTCGTCGGCGCGCTTGACCTGGGCCGGAGCCGGGACGAATCTGGCAGGTATGACGGCCGCTGCGGCGGAGAACCCGGCTTCCCGACCTCAGGACCGCCGCCATCGCCGGACAATGCGCACCCGCGCGGCCATCGAAGCGGCGGCCCTGAAGCTGTTCACCGAGCATGGCTTCGCCGGCACCACGGTGGAACAGATCGCCGAGGCCGCCGACATCGCCCCGCGCACGTTCTTCCGCCACTTCCCCAGCAAGGACGCCGTGCTCTTCGGCGACCCGGGCCGCGAGACCGAACGGATGCGCGAAGTGCTGGCCGCCCGGCCCGCCGGCGAGCACCCGATGCGATCGCTGGCCGCGGCGCTGCTGGACGCGGCCGAACGCATCGAACAGGACCGCGCGCAGCACCTGATGCGCGCCGAGCTGCTGGACGGCCTCGAGCACGCCGGCGACTACGAGCTGCACCTCATCAGGCAGCGCTGGGTCCAGGACATGGCCGCGCTGGTCGCGGAACGGACGGGCACCGGCGACGACGACCCGCGCACGGTCGCCTACTCGATCACCCTGATGAGCTGCTTCGGCTCGGCCATGCACAGCTGGCTGGTCGGCACCGGCGGCACTCCGCTGCGCGAGATCCTCGCCCAGGTGCTGGACGAGACCGCCGGTGGCCTGGTCCAGGCCGCCGACGTGGTCGGTTCGGCGGTCCGGGGTTCGGCGCGCTGAGGGCCCGTCAGTAGAGGCCGTTGGCGTAGGACGGGCCGTAGTAGCGCTCCAGTTCCGCCAGCGAGTCATCTGGGCGCTCCAGGAACTTGGCGATCTGCGCGCGAGAGGCCACGGCGTCCGGCTCCCACGTTTCGGACTTCCACAGCGCGGAGCGCAGGAAGGCCTTCGAGCAGTGGTGGAAGACCTCGTCGATCTCCACCACCAGCGCCAGCGCCGGGCGGTGGCCCTTGACCACCATCTCGTCGAAGAACGGCGCGTCGCGCACCAGCCGCGCGCGGCCGTTGATGCGCAGCGTGTCGCCGCGGCCGGGGATGAAGTAGATCAGGCCGACGTGCGGGTTCGACAGCACGTTGCGGAAGCCGTCGACGCGCCGGTTGCCCGCCCGGTCCGGAATGGCGATCGTCCGGTCGTCCAGCGCCAGCGTGAACCCTGCCGGGTCGCCCTTCGGCGAGACGTCGCACGTGCCGTCCGCGGCGGAGGTGGCGATCAGGCAGAACGGCGAGGCCGCGAGCCACTGCCGGTCCAGCTCGTGCAGGCCGGGGCGCGCCTTGTCCGCGACGCGCTGCAGCGGCTCGCCGACGATCTCGCGCAGTTCGTCGACCGACGTGATCTCCACCAGACCAGTGAGCTCCATGGCTTCTCCCCAAGATCGATCTCCCACCTCAGACCGTACGACACCGGGGAGCCCCACCGGGAGTGGTTTTCGTCGCTGCGATCGGTTCAGAGGTCGAGCACGACCCGGCCCGTCGCGCGGGAGGTGCAGATCGCCATCCGGTCGTCCTCGGCCCGGCCCCGGCGGTCGACCTCCCCGGCGAGGACCCGGACGTGGCAGGTGCCGCAGAAGCCCTGACGGCAGGAGTAGGGCACCTGCGGCACGACCTCGCCGATCACGTCCAGCGCCGACCGGTCCGCGGGCACCTCGACGGTCTCGCCGGTGCGGGCCAGCTCGACGGTGAACGGGCGGCCGTCGACGATCGGCGGCGCCGAGAACCGCTCCCAGTGCAGCGAATCCGCCGCGCTGCCGGGCAGATCGACCCGCACGCCGGTGATCATCGGGATCGGCCCGCAGCAGTACACCGCCGCGTCGGGCGGCGAGTGCTCCAGCAATTCCGCGCCGGAGGCCGGGATGCCGAACTCGGTGTCCGGCCGGATCCAGACGCGCGCCGGGTCCAGCGCCGCCAGCTCGCCGAGGAACGGCATCGACTCGCGCGACCGTCCGGTGTAGACCAGCCGCCAGTCCGCGCCGCGCGCCGCGGCGGTGCGGACCATCGGCAGGATCGGCGTGATGCCGATGCCGCCCGCGATGAACAGGTAGCGCGGCGCGGTGACGAACGGGAACGCGTTGCGCGGCCCGCGCGCGACGATCCGGCTGCCGGAGCGGAGCTCGTCGTGGATCTCGCGCGATCCGCCGCCGTCGGCCAGCCGCCGGACCGCGATCCGGTAGTGCCCGAGCTCGCCGGGATCCCCGCACAGCGAGTACTGCCGCTTGCGGCCGGAGGGCAGCACGACGTCGAGGTGCGCGCCGGGCTGCCAGGAGGACAGCGGCGCGCCGCTCGGGCGCGTCAGCCGCAGGCTGATCACCTCGTCCGCTTCGGCGCGCACCTCCGACACCAGCAGCGGGATGTCGCGGTCCACCGGCCGGACCGGCGGGTGGTCGCGGCGGTCGTTGCGGTGCAGCCATTCCACGGCGGTGGTCAGCTTGTCGAGCGCCCAGAGGAACCGGTCCGGGCCGGCGTGGGTGAGCGCCGGCGGCACGGCGCGATCGACCTCGGCCATCAGTGCTCGGCCGCCTGCGCTGCGGGCGACTTCGCCAGGTACGCCACCGCCTGGCTGGTCGAACCGTACTGCGACGGGTGGTAGGAGCGGCGGAAGTAGGGCGGGATCGCCTTCAGCATCTGCCAGTAGCCGGGCGTCAGCCCGAGGCGCCCGGTGCGCAGCATGTCGCGGAAGCGCGGCTTGCGGCGGCCGCGCAGCACCGGGTCGTGCGCCATCAGGTAGCGGACGCCTCGGGCCCACAGGATGGCCAGCACCGTGATCGCGATCGCCATCGTCCGGCAGCGCTGCAGGTAGCCGCCGTCGACGTGCATGTAGAGGTCGTAGGCGACCGACCGGTGCTCGACCTCCTCGGCGCCGTGCCAGCGCAGCAGGTCGAGCATCGTCGGGTCGGCGCCCGCGGCGTCGAGCTCCGCCGCGTCCAGCACCCACTGGCCGAGGAACGCCGTGTAGTGCTCGATCGCCGCGATCATCGCCAGCCGCTGCACCAGCCACGACTCGGCGCGCTTGCCGGTGTGCGGCCGGTCGCCGAGGATCTTGCGGAACATCCAGCCGACCTGCGCGACGTAGGGCCGGGTGTCCAGGCCGTGCGCGTCGAAGTGGTCCAGCACGCCCTGGTGCGACTCGGCGTGCATCGCCTCCTGGCCGACGAAGCCGCGGACGTCCTCCAGCAGCCGGTCGTCCTTGATCAGCGGCATCGCCTGCTTGAAGACCTCCACGAACCAGCGCTCGCCCTCCGGCAGCACCAGGTGCAGGAAGTTGATCATGTGGGTGGCGAACGGCTCGCCGGGAATCCAGTGCATCGGCAGCTGGGCCCAGTCGAAGGCGACGTCGCGGGCCTGCAACGCGACGCGGTCCGGTTCCCCTGGATCGATCTGCGACATCTCCGGCCTCCTCGGATCAGCGGGGCGTCAGGTCGGCCCGGGCCGCCGCGCGCAGCAGCCCGGGGGTCAGGCGGGACAGCACCAGGCCGACCTTGGCTTCGGCGGTGATCGGCGCGACCGCGGCGTCGCGCCGGACCGCGCGCAGGATCTCCGCGGCGGCGCGCTCGGACGTGAAGTTCCGCCGCTGGTAGAGCTGCTTGGCCGCGCGGCGGCGCCGGTCCTGCTCGGCGTCGGCGACGCCGACGAACCGGGTGCTGCCGGTGATCCCGGTGTTGATCAGCCCGGGGCAGATCGCGGTCACCTTGATCCCGTCGGCGGCCAGCTCGGCGCGCAGGCATTCGCTGAGCGCCAGCACCGCCGCCTTCGTGGTGCTGTAAGCCGGGAGCAGCTTCGACGGCAGGTACGCGGCGGCGGAGGCGACATTGACGATCCGCCCGCCCTCGCCGCGGTCGACCATCTGCCCGGCGAACAGCCGGCAACCGTGGATGACGCCCCAGAGGTTGATGTCGATGACGCGTTCCCAGTCCGCCACCTCGGTGTCCACGAAGGACCCGGCGACGCCGATGCCCGCGTTGTTCACCACCACGTCCGGGGTGCCGAGTTCGGCGTGCACGTGCTCGGCGAAGCGCTCCATGCCCGCCTGGTCGGCCACGTCGACGCGGTAGGAGGTGGCGCCCGCACCGGTGCGCGCGACCAGCTCCGCGGTGGCCTTGGCGGCGGCCTCGTCGATGTCGGCGGTGACCACGTGCGCGCCTTGCGCGGCAAAGGCCAGCGCCGTCGCCCGGCCGATCCCGCCGCCCGCGCCGGTGATCACCACCAGCCGGTCCTGGAAGTGGCGGCGCCCCGGGCGGATCCGGGTGGCCCGCAGGGCTCGCGGCTCCGCGCCGCCTTCGACGTGGTCGACGAGTTCCGCGGCGCACCGCGCGACGAGCTCGGGCCGGCTTCGCGGCAGCCAGTGGCCGCCCGGCAGCCGGCGCACCCGCAGGTTCGGCACCCACGGCGCGACCCCGGTCTGCAGGGGCGTCGACACGAACGGATCGCCGCCGGGCGCGAGGACCTGCACCGGGATCCCGGTGCGGCGCTCCCCCGGTTTGCCCAGCCGGGACCGCATGTTCGCCCGGTACAGCTGCAAGCCGTGCAGGCCGTCGGACAGCGCGGGGCGCGTCGGGTTCGCCGCCGCGCGGGGATCGAGCCGCTCCAGCGCACCGATCAGCTTGGGCAGCGCCCCGGTCCGCCACGCCAGCTCGGGCAGGACCGGAAGATGGAAGAAGCCGATGTAGCCGGAGAAGATCAGCTGCGCGACCAGATCGCGCAGCCCGCGCGGCGTGGGCCGGTGGAGCTTGGCCCGCATCCAGCGGCCCGCGTGGTCCAGGCAGGGCCCGGAGATCGACGTGAACGAGGCGAACCGGTGGGCCAGCCGCGGATCGGTGACCGCGTGCCAGGCCTGGATCGAGCCCCAGTCGTGGGCCAGCAGGTGCACCGGCCGGTCCGGGCTCACCGCATCGGCGACGCGGCGCAGGTCGTCGGCGAGCCGGTCCAGCAGGTAGGCGTCGGTGCCGCGGGGCTTGTCGGACTCCCCCGCCCCGCGCACGTCGTAGGTGATCACCCGGTACCGCCCGGACAGCGCCGTCACCACGCCGTCCCAGATCGAGCGGTCGTCGGGGTATCCGTGCACCGCGAGCAGCGTCGGGGCGGCCGGGTCGCCGTGCTCCCGCACGGCCAACCGCAGCCCATCGCCGGTGTCGATCCACCTGCCGGAATCCGCTTCGCGCGGCGTGCGAGCCATACCCCGCAGAGTACAGACCTTGTCAACAGTCATTGTCACAGTCGACTTGTCCGGCACCCGGCCAGGCGCGCCGATTTCGCGCGAGAACGGCGCCTCCACCACGTGGCTTCGGCACATCGAGGGCAGCTCCGGCGCTTCGCCCGCGCGACCACATCCGGAACAGCTCCTATAGTCCGGGGCATGTCCGATCCGCGGCAGCTGGTGCCGGGCACCGACCGGGTGCTGGCCGATCCCGAGGTGGCCGCCGCTGCTGGGCGGCTGGGCCACCGGCTGGTCAAGCACGCGGTGCACGCGGCGCAGGAACGGGCTCGCGCCAGCGAGATCGCGCCCGACCGGGTCGTCGCGGAAACCCTTGCCGCACTACCGGAATCCGCGTCGAGCATCCGGCCGGTGCTCAACGCGACCGGCGTCCTGCTGCACACCAACCTCGGCCGCGCGCCGCTGTCGGACGCGGCGATCCACGCCCTGCAACAGGCCGCCGGGACCACGGACGTCGAACTCGACCTGCACACCGGCCGGCGCGGCCCGCGCGGCGCGGCCGCCATCGCCGCGCTGCTGGCCGCCGTGCCGCGAGCCGAGGCCGCGCACGTGGTCAACAACGGCGCCGCAGCGCTCGCCCTGGCGGCGACCGCGCTCGCGCAGGGCCGCGAAATCGTGTTGGCACGCGGCGAAATGGTCGAGATCGGCGACGGGTTCCGCATCCCCGAGCTGCTCACCGCCACCGGCGCCCGGCTGCGCGAGGTCGGCACCACCAACCGGGTCCGGCTCGACGACTACCGGGCGGCGCTCGGACCGGACACCGGCTTCGTCCTCAAGGTGCACCCGTCGAACTTCGTGATCACCGGTTTCACCTCGTCCGTGCCGGTCGCCGCGCTGCGCGAACTCGGGGTGCCCGTGGTCGCCGACATCGGGTCGGGCTTGCTGCACCCGCATCCCGCCCTGCCGCGGGAACCCGATGCGACCACGGCGCTTTCCGACGGCGCGGATCTGGTCATCGCCAGCGGCGACAAGCTCCTCGGCGGGCCGCAGGCCGGGCTGCTGCTGGGCGGGGCCGAGATCGTGCACCGCCTCCGGCGGCATCCGCTGGCGCGTGCGCTGCGCGTCGACAAGCTCACCCTCGCCGCGCTGGAGGCCACCGTGCGGGGTCCGAGCACGCCGACCGCGCAGCGGCTCCGGCAGGACCGCGCCGACCTGTTGCGCCGCGCCGAACGGCTCGCGGATCTGCTGACCGCCGCCGGTGTCCCGGCCTCGGCTCAGCACAGCGAGGCGACCGTCGGCGGCGGCGGAGCCCCCGGCGTCACGCTGCCCAGCGCGGCCGTCGCGCTCCCCGATCGCTTCGCGAAACTCCTGCGCGAAGGGCACCCTCCCGTCCTCGCCCGCATC
Organism: Saccharopolyspora sp. NPDC045941; assembly: GCF_056431445.1. Taxonomy (NCBI): domain Bacteria; kingdom Bacillati; phylum Actinomycetota; class Actinomycetes; order Pseudonocardiales; family Pseudonocardiaceae; genus Saccharopolyspora; species Saccharopolyspora sp. NPDC045941. The sequence continues at coordinate 139,466 of NZ_JBWKKU010000007.1, read as the reverse complement.
GAACGCGACCGCTGCCTGCTCGACCTGGCCGCGCTGCCCCCCGAAAACGACGAATTGCTGCATCGCGCGGTGCTGGCGGTGGCCTGATGCACGTCATCGCCACCGCGGGGCACGTGGACCACGGCAAGTCCACGCTGATCCGCGAGCTGACCGGGATGGAGCCGGATCGCTGGGCGGAGGAGCGCCGCCGGGGCCTGACGATCGACCTCGGGTTCGCGTGGACCCGGCTGCCGGACGGCTGCACCGCGGCCTTCGTCGACGTGCCCGGCCACGAGCGGTTCGTGCCGAACATGCTGGCCGGGGTCGGGCCGGTGCCCGCGGTGCTGTTCGTCGTCGCCGCCGACGAGGGCTGGATGCCGCAGTCCGGCGAGCACCTGGACGCCCTGGCAGCCCTCGGCGTCCGGCACGGCCTGCTCGCCGTCACCCGCTGCGACCTGGCCGATCCCGGCCCCGCCACCGAGCAGGCCCGCGAACGGCTGCGCGGCACGTCGCTCGCCGGCATCCCCGCCGTGCACGTCAGCGGACGCACCGGTGCCGGTCTGGGCGAGCTGCGGCGCCAGATCGACGAGCTCGTCCACCGGCTACCCGCGGCCGACCAAGATGCCGACGTGCGGCTCTGGGTGGACCGCGCGTTCACCATCCGCGGCGCTGGAACGGTCGTGACCGGCACCCTCCCGGCAGGAACCCTCCGCGAAGATGCCCGGCTCCTGCTGCATCCCGCCGGGGTGGAAGCGACGGTCCGGGGCCTGCAGGCGCTCGGATCATCCGAACACCAGGTCGGCGCCGTCGCGCGGGTAGCGGTCAACCTCCGCGGTGTGGACCTCGACCAGGTGCGGCGCGGCGACGCGCTGCTGACCCCGGACCGGTGGCTGACCACCGACGTCCTCGACGTCCGGATCCACCGGGCGGCCTCGCCTGCTCCCGTCGGCACCGGAGCGGCACCACGTCTTCCCCGCGACCTGGTGCTGCACGTCGGCGCGGCGGCGGTCGGGGCGCGCGTCCGGCCGCTCGGCCATGACACGGCGCGGCTGACGTTGCGCACCCCGCTGCCCCTCCGCATCGGCGACCGAGCCCTGCTGCGCGATCCGGGAAGCCGGTGCATCTGCGGCGGAATCGTGGTGCTCGACGTCCGCCCGCCGCGGTTGACCAGGCGCGGAGCGGCCCGCGCGCGGGCGGCCGAACTGGACACCATGGACGGCCGCCCCGACGGCGCGGCCGAGCTGCGGCGTCGCCGCCTGGTCCGCGCCGACGATCTGCGCGCGATGGGCGCCACCCCGCCCGGGCCCGGGCCTTGGCTGCTGGACGAGGAGCGCCGCGACGAACTCGCCGGCCGCCTCGACGGCCTGCTGGCACGGCACCGCGAGACGCACCCGCTGGACGACGGCATGCCCGCCGAGGCCGCCCGCCGCGCCCTGGACCTGCCCGATCCGGACCTGTTGACCCCGATCGCCCGAGCAGCCGGGATCGCTTTGAGCGAAGGACGGTTGCACAAGGGACGGAGCCGGTTGCCCGAGCACGTGCAGCGCGCGGTGGAGACGATCCGGCGCACGCTCCTCGACCACCCGTTCCAAGCCCCGACCGCCGGCGAACTCGCCGAACTGGGCCTCGGCGAGAAGGAACTCGCCGCAGCCGCACACGCCGGCGCGCTGCTGCGCCTGGCTCCCGGCCTGGTGCTCCTGCCGGGCGCCGACGACGCCGCCGTGGCACGGCTGGCTCGGCTACCAGAGCCGTTCACCCTCAGCCAGGCCAGGCAGGCGCTGGACACCTCGCGCCGCGTTGCGGTCCCCTTGCTGGAACTGCTCGCTCGCCGCGGCCGGACGCAACGGCTGGCCGACGGCACCCACCGCGTTGTTTCCCCACCCCGGGCCCGGGGAAATACCGGGGGCAACCCGACGCCACGGCGATGAGCAGGACTTCTGCGATCTTGCGCCCATCACCGCATGGTGAACACCGGCGGCGCTCGGGCGCCGGGGCGATGGGAGGCAACCATGCCGCGGAAGATCTGGACCGGCTCCATCAACTTCGGCCTCGTCACCATCCCGGTCGGGCTCTACGCCGCGACCGAGGACCACACCATCCAGTTCCACCAGTACGAGCGCGGCACCGCCGACCGGATCCGCTACAAGCGCGTCAACGAGCGGACCGGCGAGGAAGTCGGCTTCAACGACATCGTCAAGGGCCGCGAGTTCGACGGCGGGGTCATCACCGTGGAGCAGTCCGAACTCGACGAGATCGCCCCCGGCCGCTCCCGCACCATCGACATCACCACGTTCGTCGACCTCACCGAGATCGACCCGGTGCACTTCCAGAAGACCTACTGGCTGGCCCCCAACAGCAAGGAGCACTACCGGCCGTACAACCTGCTGCGCCGGGCGATGCACGAGACCAGCCAGGCCGGGATCGCGACCTTCGTGCTGCGCGGCAAGCAGTACCTCACCGCGGTGCGCGCCGACGACACCGTGCTGGCGCTGAACACCCTCTTCTTCGCCGACGAGGTCCGCGACCCGGGCGAGCTGATCGGCGACGAAGGCGAGCAGGCGAAGCCGTCGGAGAAGGAACTGCAGATGGCGACCACGATCATCGAGTCGATGAGCGGGCCGTGGGAACCGGAGCAGTACGAGGACACCTACACCGCGAAGGTCGAGGAGCTGCTGGCGGAGAAGGCGCACGGCGGCGAGGTGACGGCGGCGGAGGAGCCGCCGAAGCCGACGGACGTCATCGACCTCACCGAGGCGCTGCGGCGCAGCGTCGACGAGGCGCGCAAGGGCCGCAAGCCCGCGCAGGCCGAGGAAGACCTGTCGGAGCTGACCAAGGCCGAGCTCGACGACCGGGCGAAGCAGCTGGGCATCAAGGGCCGCTCCAAGATGAAGCGCGCCGAGCTGGAAGAGGCGGTGGCCGCGGCCATCCGGAAACCCACCGGCACCGAAGGACGCCGCTCCCGCAAGGCCTCCTGACCACAGTGGACACACAGGCGAGGAGATCCGCCTGGCCCTGCAGGGCTAGCGATCAGGCGTCGAAGTCGACCGTGACCTCGTCGGTGGTCGGCAGCGACTGGCAGGTCAGGACGAAGCCCTCCGCGACCTCGGATTCCTCCAGTGCGAAGTTGCGGCGCATCCGGACCTCCCCGCAGGTGACCTTCGCCCGGCAGGTGCCGCAGACGCCGCCCTTGCACGCGAACGGCAGGTCGGGGCGGATCCGCTGGGCCGCGTCCAGGACCGGGACGTCGCGGGGCAGCGACATCGGCGTCGACCGGCCGTCGAGCACCACCGTGACCTCGCTGGTCGGGCCCTCGACCACCGGCTCCTCGTGGCGCGCCGGCTCCGGCGGCACGTCCTCGACGTAGAACAGCTCCTGGTGGATCTGCCCGGTGGCGACGCCGCATTCGCGCAGCACGTCCTGGGCGTCGCTGACCATGCCGTACGGCCCGCACAGCCACCACTGGTCGACCGAACCGGCATCGACCACCGTGGACAGCAGCGCCCGGATCTTCGCCGCGTCCAGCCGGCCGGTGAACAGCTCCGACTCGCGCGGCTCCCGCGAAAGCACGTGCACCAGCTCCAGCCGCGCCGGGTAGCGGTCCTTCAGGTCGGCGAGCTCGTCGGCGAACATCACCGTGTCGCTGCGCCGGTTCCCGTAGAGCAGCGTCACGGTCGCGTCCGTCTCGCGCAGCACCGACGCGGCGATGGACAGCACGGGCGTGATGCCCGATCCGGCGGCGACACACACGTGCCGTTCGTGCGCGGTCAGGTCCGGGCTGAAGCCGCCGACCGGTGGGAGCACCTCGATCTCGTCGCCGGGCCGCACCTCCTGCACCAGCCAGCTGGAGAACAGCCCGCCCGGCACGTGGCGCACGCCGATCCGCGGCGCCGCGCCGTGCGGGGCGCAGATCGAGTACGACCGGCGCTCCTCGCGGCCGTCCACCCGGCGGCGCAGCGTCAGCGACTGGCCCGGCCGGAAGGCGAACTCCTCGGCGAGCTCCGGCGGGACGTCGAAGCTGACCGCGACCGCGTCCTCGCACAGCCGCTCCACGTGGCTGACCCGCAGCGGGTGGAAGGTCGTGCGACGGCGGCCCGTCCGCTCGGTGGCGGCCGGGGCGGGCGCGTCGACAGGGGCGGGACGGACCACGTCAGATCTCCTTGATGTGCTCGAAGGGTTCGCGGCACGAGCGGCACCGGCGCAGCGCCTTGCACGCCGTCGCACCGAACTGCGAGACCTGCTCGGTGTCCGGCGAACCGCACTGCGGGCAGCGGACCTGGGCGCGCGGCGCCGTCAGCGTCAACGGCACCGGGCCGGGCGAGCGCTGCGGGGCGGCGCCCGGCGGGGCGATGCCGTAGTCGGCCAGCTTCCGCCGGCCGACCGGGCTGATCCAGTCGGTGGTCCACGGCGGGTCCAGCACCGTGCGCACCTCGACGTCGGCGAAGCCGGCTTCGCGCAGCCGGCGGCTGAGGTCCGCGCGCATCTCGCGCATCGCCGGGCAGCCGGAGTAGGTGGGCGTGATCGACACGACCACCGTCCCGTCCGCGGCCATCTCGACGTCGCGCAGGACGCCGAGGTCGGCCAGCGTCAGAACCGGCAGCTCCGGGTCGGTAACCGACTCGGCGACCACTCGGGCGTGCCGGAGGCCCGGCTTCGTGCTCGTCACCACGTCGCCTCCGGGTGCGCTCGGGCCAGGCTCTGCAGCTCGGCCAGCAGGAAGCCCAGGTGTTCGGTGTGGACGCCGTCCCGGCCGGTCCGCCCGGCCACCCCGGCCAGCGCCAGCGCATCGGGGCGTCGCAGGGTGGCCGCGGCGGTGACCCGGTCCAGGACGTCGTCGAACTCGGCGCGCGCCTGCGCCGGATCGGTGCCGACACCGGCCGCGACCATCTCCCGGTCGGTCGCGTTCGGCGCGAAGAGCTCGTCGACCAGCGGCCACACGTCGTCGAGCCCCTGTTGCATCCGCGCGTGCGACACCTCGGTGCCGTCGCCGAGCCGGACCGCCCACTGCGCCGCGTACTCGCGGTGGTAGGCCAGCTCCTTGACGCCCTTGGCCGCGATCGCCGCCAGCACCGGGTCGCGGGACTCGGCGAGCCGGGCGAACAGCGCCAGCCGCCACGTCGCGAACACCAGCAGCCGGGCGATGGTCTGCGCGAAGTCGCCGTTCGGCGGCTCGACCAGCCGCACGTTGCGGAACTCCCGCTCGTCGCGGAAGTACGCCAGCTCGTCCTCGTCGCGCCCGCTGCCGTCGGCCTGCCCGGCGCGGGACAGCAGCAGCCGCGCCTGGCCCAGCAGGTCGAGCGCGATGTTGGCCAGCGCCAGCTCGTCCTCCAGCTCCGGCGCGCGGGTGACCCATTCGGTCAGCCGCTGCGAGGCGATCAGCGCGTCGTCGCCGAGCATCAGGCAGTACCGGGCGAACGCGTCGCCGTCGACGCCCTCCGGCAGCGTGGTGTCCACTCCGGACAGCGGGTCGTCGAAGCCGGTGCCGAAGGCCCAGCGGGACTCGCCCTCCGGCTCCGCCGCGGTCAGCGCCTCGTAGGCGTTGTCGAACGACATTGGGGTGACCTCAAATGTGCGGGACGTTGTCGGGGATCCGGTAGAACGTCGGGTGCCTGTACACCTTGTCGCCGTTGGGCGCGAAGAACGGGTCCTTTTCGTCCGGGCTGGACGCGGTGATCGCGTCCGCCCGGACCACCCAGATGCTCACGCCCTCGTTGCGGCGCGTGTAGAGGTTGCGCGCGTTGTGCAGCGCCATCTCCTCGTCCGCGGCGTGCAGCGAGCCCACGTGCACGTGGTTCAAACCCCGCTTGCCGCGGACGAAAACCTCGAACAGCGGCCACGCGGACCGCGGCGCACCGGTCTCGGCGTCCGAACTCATCGCGCGACCTCCTCGCGTGCGGCCTGCTTCGCGGCGTGGGCGGCTGCCGCATCGCGCACCCACTGCCCCTCCTCGTGCGCGGCCCGGCGCCGGACCACCCGCTCCTCGTTGCACGGCCCGTGTCCGGCGATCACCCGCTTGAGCTCGGACCAGTCCGGCTCGCCGAAGTCGTAGTGCCCGCGCTCCTCGTTCCAGCGCAGCGCCGGATCGGGCAGCGTGACGCCCAGCGCCTCCGCCTGCGGCACGGACATGTCCACGAACTTCTGCCGCAGCTCGTCGTTGGTGTGCCGCTTGATCCGCCACGCCATGGACTGCTGGGTGTTGGGCGAGTCGGCGTCCGGCGGGCCGAACATCATCAGCGCCGGCCACCACCAGCGGTTCGTGGCGTCCTGCACCATCTCCCGCTGCTCGTCGGTGCCGCGCATCATCGTCATGAGCAGCTCGTAGCCCTGCCGCTGGTGGAACGACTCCTCCTTGCAGATCCGCACCATGGCCCGCGCGTAGGGCCCGAATGAACTGCGGCACAGCGGCACCTGGTTGCAGATCGCCGCCCCGTCGACCAGCCAGCCGATGACGCCGATGTCGGCGAAGGTCAGCGTCGGGTAGTTGAAGATCGACGAGTACTTCTGCCGGCGGGTGATGAGCTTCTCGGTCAGCTCCGCGCGGTCCACGCCGAGCGTCTCGGCCGCCGAGTACAGGTAGAGCCCGTGCCCGGCCTCGTCCTGCACCTTCGCCAGCAGGATCGCCTTGCGCCGCAGGCTCGGGGCCCTGGTCAGCCAGTTGCCCTCCGGCTGCATGCCGATGATCTCGGAGTGCGCGTGCTGGGCGATCTGGCGCACCAGGGTCTTGCGGTAGCCCTCCGGCATCCAGTCCCGCGGCTCGATGCGCTGGTCGTGCGCGATCCGCTCGTCGAAGTGCTCCTGCAGCCCGGCGTCGCCGAGCCGGTCCACCGCGCTGGTCATGATGCCCCCTGCTCCCCCGGCCGCTTGGCGACCAGCGTCAGCACGTCGTACTTGGCCACCGAGGCACCGTCCTGGTTGGTCACGTCCACGTCCCAGCGGACCTCGCCGTGCTCAGCGCCGACCCGCGGCGTGATCTGCTTCGCGGTCATCGTCACAGTGATCTCGTCGCCCGGGTAGGTCGGCGTGAGGAACCGGAGGTTCTCCAGCCCGTAGTTGGCCAGCACCGGCCCCGGGTCCGGGTCCACGAACAGCCCGGCGGCGAAGGACACCACCAGGTAGCCGTGCGCGACCCGGCCGTCGAAGAACGGGTTGGCCTTCGCCGCTTCCTCATCGGTGTGCGCGTAGAAGGTGTCGCCGGTGAACTCGGCGAAGTGCTCGACGTCCTCCAGCGTCACGGTGCGCGGCCCGGCGACCACCGTGTCGCCGATGCGCAGCTCGTCGAGGTGCTTGCGGAACGGGTGCTTCTCGGTGGTGTTGCGCGGAGTTCCGGGCACCCACTGCCCGGTGATCGCGGTCAGCGTCGCCGGGTCGGCCTGCACCGCGGTCCGCTGCATGTGGTGCAGCACGCCGCGAACGCCGCCCATCTCCTCGCCGCCGCCGGCGCGGCCCGGTCCACCGTGGACCAGCGCGGGCAGCGGCGAGCCGTGCCCGGTGTTCTCCCCGGCGTTCTCCCGGTTCAGCACGAGCATCCGGCCGTGCCGCGACGCCGCGCCCAGCACCACTTCGCGGGCGAACTCGGCGTCGGCGGTCACCACGGATCCGGCGAGGCTGCCCATGCCGCGCCGCGCCAGCTCCACGGCCTGCGCCATCGTCTCGTACGGCAGCACGGTGCTCACCGGGCCGAACGCTTCCACCTCGTGCGGCTGCGGCTGGTCCGGGTCGTCGCAGCGGACCAGCAGCGGCGGCAGGAACGCGCCGCGCTCCGGGTCGGCGTCGACAACCTCGACGCGCTCGGGGTCGCCGTGCACCAGGGTCCCGGCCTCCAGCAGCGCCTTCAGTGAGCGGCGGACCTCCTCGCGCTGCTCCAGGCTCGCCAGCGCGCCCATCCGCACGTCAGGCGAGGCGGGGTTGCCGACGACGACCTTCTCCAGCCGCGCCTTGGCGGCCGCCACCACGTCGTCGATCCGGTTCGCCGGCACCAGCGCCCGGCGGATCGCGGTGCACTTCTGCCCGGCCTTGACCGTCATCTCGGTGACCAGCTGCTTGACGAACAGGTCGAACTCCTCGGTGCCGGGCCCGGCATCCGGGCCCAGGATCGAGCAGTTCAGCGAGTCGGCCTCCACGTTGAACCGCACCGAGTTCGCCGCCACCACCGGGTGGGCGCGCAACCGCTGCCCCGTCGCCGCCGAGCCGGTGAACGACACCAGGTCCTGGTCGGTGAGGTGCTCGAACAGGTCGCCGACGCTGCCGCAGATCAGCTGCAGCGATCCCTCGGGCAGGAGGCCGGAGCCGAGCATCAGCTCCACCAGCCGGTGCGTGAGGTACGCGGTCTGGCTCGCCGGCTTGATCAGACTGGGCACCCCGGCCAGGAACGCGGGCGCGAACTTTTCCAGCGGCCCCCACGCCGGGAAGTTGAAGGCGTTGATCTGCACCGCGACGCCCTGCAGCGGCGTGCAGACGTGCTGCCCGACGAACGTGCCGCCCTTGCTCAGCGGCTCGACCGCGCCGTCGACGTAGACGGTGCTGTTGGGCATCTCCCGGCGGCCCTTGCTGGAGTAGCCGAACAGCACCCCGATGCCGCCGTCGATGTCGAACTTGGAGTCGCCGAGCGTGGCCCCGGTGCGGGCCGACAGCGCGTACAGCTCCTCGCGGTGCTCGCGCAGGTGCGATGCGAGGCTCTTCAGCAGCGCGGCGCGCTGGTGGAACGTCAGCTCGGCCAGCGCCGGGCCGCCGCTGCCGCGCCCGTGAGCCAGCACCGCGGCCATGTCGATCCCCGCCGAGGAGACCCGTGCGACCTCCTCGCCGGTCACCGCGTCGCGCAACGGCACCCCGTTGTCCGCTGGCGCGTGCCAGGCACCGTTGACGTAGCTCCGCAGGGCAGCCATGCGGCCCGACCTCCTCCGGCTGGTTCTTTAACTGACCGTTCGTTCGAAAAAATACCACCGGCGACCGGTGTCGCACACCACCCGGTGCAGCTAAATTCTGCTGTACCGAGCCAGAAACACCGGCCCGGGCGGGAACCCTTGACAGCGTCCGGCGGCGCAGTATTAATTACCGACTATTCGTTCGGTTATGAGGCGGTGAACCCCAGTGCAGGAGCCCGGCGCGACGACGCGCAACCCGGCCCAGGCCATGTTCGACGACGACCGCGCCTCGCGGGCGCTGGGCATCGAGCTCGTCGAGACCGGCAGCGGGTTCGCCCTGGCCCGGATGCGGATCACCGACGCCATGGTCAACGGCCACGGGATCGCGCACGGCGGCTACATCTTCCTGCTGGCCGACACGACCTTCGCCTGCGCGTGCAACAGCCACGGCCCGACGACCGTCGCGGCGCGCGCGGACATCACCTTCATGCGCCCCGCCCGCGCCGGCGACCTGCTGGTCGCCCGCGCCGAGGAGCGGACCCGCTTCGGCCGCAGCGGGATCTACGACGTGTCGGTGCACCGAGGCGACGAGCCGATCGCCGAATTCCGGGGCCACAGCCGGTCGTTGAACGGCTCGTCCGAGAACCAGTCCGAGGGAGCCAAGCCATGACCGCGACAACGGGCACCCCGCGCCGGCTCGGAGCCGCACCGGATCCGGCCGATCTCGACCCCGCTGAGCGGTACTCCGCCGACGAGCTCGCCGCGGTGCAGCTGGAGCGCCTGCAGCACACCCTGCAACACGCCTACGAGAACGTGCCGCTGTACCGCGACAAGTTCGACGCGGCGGGCGTCCGCCCGGAGGACTGCCGGAGCCTGGCCGACCTGGCGAAGTTCCCGCACACCACCAAGCAGGACCTGCGCGAGAACTACCCGTTCGGCATGTTCGCCGTGCCGATGGAGCAGGTCCGCAGGCTGCACGCCTCCAGCGGCACCACCGGCAACCCGACCGTCGTCGGCTACACCGAGCGGGACCTGGACGTCTGGGCCGACGTGGTGGCGCGCTCCATCCGCGCCGCCGGCGGGCGGCCGGGCCACAAGGTGCACGTCGCCTACGGGTACGGCCTGTTCACCGGCGGGCTCGGCGCGCACTACGGGGCCGAGCGGCTCGGCTGCACCGTGATCCCGGCCTCCGGCGGGATGACCGCCCGGCAGGTGCAGATCATCCAGGACTTCAAGCCCGAGATCATCATGGTCACCCCCTCCTACCTGCTCACCCTCGTCGACGAGTTCGAGCGCCAGGGCATCGACCCGCGCGGCACGTCGCTGAAGATCGGCATCTTCGGCGCCGAGCCGTGGACCGAGCAGATGCGGCAGGAGATCGAGGAGCGGCTGGACATCGACGCGGTCGACATCTACGGCCTGTCCGAGGTGATGGGGCCCGGCGTGGCCAACGAGTGCGTGGAGACCAAGGACGGGCTGCACATCTGGGAGGACCACTTCTACCCCGAGGTGATCGACCCGTTCACCGAGGAGGTGCTGCCCGACGGCGCCGAGGGCGAGCTGGTGTTCACCTCGCTGACCAAGGAGGCCATGCCGGTCATCCGCTACCGCACCCGGGACCTCACGCGGCTGCTGCCCGGCACGGCCCGGCCGATGCGCCGGATGGCGAAGGTGACCGGCCGCAGCGACGACATGATCATCCTGCGCGGCGTCAACGTCTACCCCACCCAGATCGAGGAGCTGGTGCTGCGCACGCCCGGGCTGTCGCCGCACTTCCAGCTGGTGCTCACCCGCAAGGGCCGGATGGACGAGATGGCGGTCCGCGTCGAGGCGCGCACCGACTGCCCCGCCGGCCGCCGCGAACCCGCCGCCGCCGAACTGGTCCGCGCGATCAAGGACGGCGTCGGCGTCAGCACCGAGGTCGCCGTGGTGGACCCGGACACGCTGGAGCGCTCGGTGGGCAAGTTGCGCCGCGTGGTGGACCGCCGCGAACCCCGTTCGGCCGGCTGAAATACTGCGAGCCATGTCGGGGAACGCTGGTCGCGCGAATCGCCGAGGTCGGCCGGGCTACGACCTCGGCAGACTGCTGGACGTCTCCGTCCGGGTGTTCAACGAGCGCGGCTACGAGGGCACCAGCATGGAGGACCTCTCCCAGCGGCTGGGCATCACCAAGTCGGCGATCTACTACCACGTGTCCAGCAAGGACGAGCTGCTGCGGCTGAGCGTCAACCGGGCCCTGGACGCCCTGTTCGCGGTCACCGAGGAAGCGGCGTCGACCACCGGCAAGGCCATCGACCGGCTCGAACACGTGGTCCGGCGCAGCATCGAGGTGCTGGTCGACGAGCTGCCGTTCGTCACGCTGCTGCTGCGGGTGCGGGGCAACACCAAGGTCGAGCGGCAGGCGCTGGCCCGGCGCCGCGAGTTCGACCAGGTGGTCAGCGAGCTGGTCCGGCAGGCCGAGGCGGAGGGCAGCATCCGCCCGGACGTCGACCCGGCGCTGACCAGCCGCCTGCTGTTCGGCATGGTGAACTCGATCATCGAGTGGTACCGGCCCAGCCGCGGCCTGCGGGCCGCGCAGGTCGCCGACGCGGTGACCAAGATCGCCTTCGACGGGCTGCGCACCGGCGCCGACGACCGCGCGCCGGAGTCCCCCGGAACTCGTGCTAAATAAATTCCAGATCTCGGCGTCATGATGATCTCGCCCGCGGGTCTCGATCCCGTGGGCGATCTGGAGCGCCCGCCGCGCGCGCGGAACGAAGAGGGGATTTCGTGCGCGCGACCGGCCGTCGGTCGTGGCTTGGATGTGGGTCGCGACCGGCGGTCCCTCGAGCAACTTCCGTCACGTTCGCCGCAGCGGCGCGATTCCCGGCCGAGTTGAACACAGTGGACAGTCACGCGGCGGCGTCGAAATCCCCAGCTTGTGGGTGACGAAAGACCCCTGCGATCACGGCCCCGGTCCGCTTACGCTCCTCCGATGTGGCCGCCCGGGACCCGGCGGCCGCACGGCGGATCCGCTGAAACTGGGGACAGCGGCACCAAAAATCCGGAACCGGCTGCGCGCCGGTGCGTTCTGCGGTCTTCGGCAGGACCCGGGTCCGCCCTCCCTCTCGCCCTGCACCCTGGACGAGCACTCTGGAGGCCAACCGTGTCCAGGCTTGAGTCGATCGCTCGCGCCTTCCTCCGATACCTGTACGAGGACGACCGCTTCCGGCCCGAGATCGCGGACTTCTTCGCCAGCCCGGCGGCCGTGGCGGCCGCGCTGCAGCCGTCGTGGGCGGAGCTCGCCGACGTCGTGCAGACGCTGCGCGAGCACGAGCTGATCGCCACCAGCGGCACCGGGTGGCAGGGCGCGCCCGCCCGCGCCGGGCTGACCGGCTCCGGGCTGATCTGCGCGGGCAGGCACGGCGGCGACATCGGCTCGTGGGCCAGGGCGCAGTCGGTCGCGGTGCTCGACGAGCGTCCGGCGGACCCCGTGGTGCCCGCCCAGCCGGCGCCCGCGCCGCCGGCGCGCCCGGACTTCACCGGGCTGAGCCGGGTGGCCAAGGTCGTGCTGCTGGCGCTGCCCACGGTGCACGCGCGCTACGGCGACACCGCCGAGATCGAACTCATCGCCCGGCGGCTGGGCGAGGCCGTGCGGCAGGACCGGCCGGATCCGCGCCGGGTGCGGCTGCTCGCCTTCCGGCTGCGCAGCGAACTGGCCTCCGGCTCGGTCGCGAATACCCTGGGCGTGGTCCTGCTCGACGGCCTCGACGAGGCCCTGGCCGAGAGCGGCCTCGGCGGAGTCCCGCGGGGCGAGCGCAGCGGGCCGGCCGAACAGTCCTAAGAGGACTCCGGCGGTAGTGACCGGGTTCACCGCGGATGCCCACCGTGCGCACGCTCGCGCACTCCGTGTGCTGAGATTCCCGGTATGGACACGGGCACCTGGCCGCGAGTGGCGGCGCGCCGCGAGCTCGACGCCGCGGGCGTCCGGCCGCAGCTGCGCCCCGCCTACCAGCGGTGCCGGGTGCTCAACGCCGCGCACGGGCGCACCTACTTCCTCGCGACCCGGCTGCTGGCGCCGCAGCAGCGGCCTTCGGTGCACGCGCTCTACGGCTTCGCGCGGTGGGTGGACGACATCGTCGACGACACCGACCGGCGGCGGACCGTGGCGGACCGGCAGCAGGCGCTGGACCGGCTGGACGGCGAGCTGCGCGCGGGCCTGCGCGCCGGGTCCAGCGACGACCCGATCCTGGCCGCGCTCGTCGACACCGTCGCCCGGCACGGCATCGACCCGGCGCTGTTCACCGACTTCATGGCCTCGATGCGGATGGACCTGACCGTCCACGCCTACCCGACGCGGGCGGCGCTGGACGCCTACATCCACGGCTCGGCGGCGGTGATCGGCCTCCAGCTGCTCCCGGTGCTCGGCACGGTGTGCCCGGCAGGCGAGGCCGAGCCCTACGCCGCGGCGCTGGGCGGCGCTTTCCAGCTCACCAACTTCCTGCGCGACGTCGGCGAGGACCTCGACCGCGGCCGGGTCTACCTGCCGATGGAGGAGCTCGCGGTGTTCGGCGTCGACCGGGACCGGCTGGCCTGGTGCCGGGAATCGGGCCGTCCGGACCGCCCGGTGCGCCGCGCGCTGGCCGACCAGGTCGCGCGCACCCGCTCGAAGTACCGCGCCGCGGAGCCGGGCATCGCGCTGCTCGCACCCTGGTCCCGGCCGTGCGTGCGCACCGCCTTCACGCTGTACGGCGAGATCCTGGACCGCATCGTGGAATCCGGGTACGACGTGTTCCGGCAGCGGCTCGCGGTCTCCGGCGCGCGCCGCCTGGAGGTCGCCGCCGGAGCGCTCGGCTCCGTCGCCGCCGCGCGCCTCCGCGCCCGCCGCTGACACGTGTGGCCGACGCCCGCACGGGGTACGCGAAGCACGTCGAAAGTCGTGCGGAGGCGAGGTGAACGGGCATGCCGCAGCAGAGCTGGACCGCAACGGAGGAACGCCAGTACCAGCACATCAAGGACCAGGCGATCGAGCGCGGCAGCACCGAGGACCGCGCCGAGGAGATTGCGGCGCGAACGGTCAACAAGAACCGGGCGCAGCGCGGCGAAGCCAGGCAGCAGAGCAGGACCGCCACGCAGGACATCCCGCCGCAGCGCCGCGGTGGGCTGCGATCCGGCTCCGGCCCGGGCGGGCGCACCAAGCAGCAGCTCTACGCGGACGCCCAGCGCGCCGGCATCAAAGGCCGTTCGAAGATGACGAAATCGGAGCTGGAGCGGGCGCTGCAGCGGAGCTGACCCGGGCGGGCGAACGGGTGCTTGTGGGGGGCAAACCAGATGGAGAGCGAAACGCCGTCGCGCTGGCGGGACGTCGGCACGACAGGCGAAGTGATCTCGCAGGCCGGCCGGGAACTGGAACGAGCTGCCAGGAAGGGCCGGGTGCCGGGCGAAACCGCTGCGGCCCGCGAGGCGCTGCTGGCCGTCACCGCGGCGGGGGCCCGGCTGGCCCGGCAGCTCGACATGCTGGCCGCCGCCTACGAGACGCCGAACTCCGCCGAACCGTCCGAGCTGCACGTCGCGCTCGACCAGGCGGCAGCCGCCGCAGAGGACCTCGGCAACTGCGCGAAGGTCGCCGCGCAGGCCATCCTCGACGAATGACCGCGCGGCGACCTCCGGCCGCTACGGCGCCTGGACCACGCCCGCACCGACGTCGGTCGACGCGAGCGGCAGCCGGCGGGCGGTCTGCGACAACCGCGCCCACAGGCCCCACGCCCGCTCCGCGTGCTGCTGCGCGTGCAGCGCCGCGATACCCGCGACGTGCGGCGTGGCCATGCTGGTGCCGCTGAGCTTCCGGTAGCGCTCCGCTCCCGGCCAGCTCGAGTAGACGTCCACGCCGGGACCGACCAGGTCCACCTGCCCGATCTCGTCGACCGTGCCGCTGGAGAAGTCCGCGATCTGCAGCTGCGAATCGATCGCGCCGACGGCCAGGATGGACGGGCAGTTGGCCGGGTGGCCGACCGGCGCGATCTTCCCGGCGGAGCGCTCGCTCTCGTTGCCGGCCGCGGCGATGATCAGCGTGCCGCGTTCCATCGCGCGCTGCGCGACCCGCTCGAAGGCCGCGGAGAACGCCTCGCCGGGCTGCGTCGGCGCGCCGAGCGACATCGACACCACCGCGGCACCGTTGGAGATCGCCCACTCGATGCCGGAGAGGATGCCGCTGTCGGAGCCCGAACCGTCATCGCCGAGCACCTTGCCCGCGTAGATGCTGGCCTCGGACGCGATGCCGTAGCCGGGCCCGGCCTGCGAGGTGCGCGGTCCGCAGGAGGTGCCGATCACGTGCGTGCCGTGCCCGTGGCCGTCCTGCACGTCCTGGCCCTCCACGAACGAGCCCGTGACGATGTCCCGGCCGGCGAAGTCCGGGTGCTTGAGGTCGAGGCCGGTGTCGAGCACCGCGACCCGCACGCCCTTGCCGGTGGGCTGCGCGCGGTCGGCGCGCACGGTTTGCAGACCCCAGGTGAATTCGCCGTCCGCGACGGCCGGTTCCGCGCCGATGGCGAACACCCGGCGCTCCGGCTCGAACGCGGCGATGGGGCCGGTCTCCCGGGCCGCGTTCGTCAGGGCCGCCGCCTGCTCGGCGTCGGCGCTGACCAACGCGATGCCGAGCTGGTGCAGCACGATCCCGCCCGCGCCGCGGAACAGCTCGCCCGGCGCCGCGCCCGCCGCGTCGGCCGTGTTGGCGCAGCGGATGCCCGTCAGCCGCGTCAGCTCGCGGGTCCCGATGATCGTCGAGTTGTCTTCCAGCAGCACCAGATAGCGTCCGGTGGAGCTCTCCTCGTTGGTGGTCATGGTCGCTCCCTCGGCGAGTTCCAGGTGCGGAGAATCACCACACCGTTCTCAGGTGTATCGCGCGTTACGGACAGTCACAAGCACCCACTCGGGTAAGGACCGCACTATCCGTACCGCCCATCTCGACTTCCTCGGTGATTACCTTGCGACACAACGCTTTCGTGGTACCTCTGCCGGGGATCTCCGGCACGCGCGAATGACATTTCCCGGCGCACGTCCGCACACTGGTCGTAATCACCGCCGACAGTTCGGAGCGAGCCGTGCGCGATCCCAGCCAGCGTTGCATCTTGATCACCGGCGCGACCGGCGGACTCGGCCGGGCCCTGGCCCACCGGCTCGCCGAGACCGGTTCCCGGATCCTGATCCACGGGCGCAGCGCGGAGCGGGCCGAAGCGGTGCGCGCGGAGATCGCGGCGGCCACCGGCTCGGACCGCCTCGGCGTGCTGGTCGCCGACCTCGCCGAGCTCCGCCAGGTCGAACGGCTGGCCCACGACGCCCGGCTGCGCTGCGACCGGCTGGACGTGCTGGTGAACAACGCGGGCGTCGGCTCCGGGCCGCCGGACAGCGGCCGGGAGGAGAGCGCGGACGGCATCGAGCTGCGGTTCGCGGTGAACTACCTGGCCGGATACCACCTGACGCGGCTGCTGCAGTCGCTGCTGATCTTCTCGGCGCCGGCCCGGGTGGTCAACGTCGCCTCGGCCGGGCAGCACCCGATCGACTTCGACGACCCCATGCTGACCCGCAACTACCTCGGCTACCGCGCGTACGCGCAGAGCAAGCTCGCGCAGATCATGTTCACCTTCGACCTGGCCGAGCAGCTGCGCGGCACCGGCGTCACGGTCAACGCGCTGCACCCGGCGACCTACATGAACACCGCGATGGTCCGCGAGGCCGGGGTGAGCCCGGTGGCCACGGTGGCCGAGGGCGTCGCGGCGACGATGCGGCTGGTCACGGACCCGGGACTGGACGAGGTGACCGGGGAGTACTTCCATGGAACCCGCGCCTGCCGCGCGCTCGAACAGGCCTACGACGGGCAGGCCAGGGCGCGGCTGCGGAAACTGTCCGACGAGCTCGTCGAGCGGGCCGGCGGCTGAGCCCGCCACTGCGGATCGCGGAACCGGAGGCCAGCGCCATGAACAGCGGAACCCAGCACCGGATCGTCGTCGGGGTGGACGGCTCGGATTCGTCCAAGTGCGCCCTGCGGTGGGCGCTGCGGCAGGCAGCCCTTTCCGGGGCCGCGGTGCACGCGATCACCTCGTGGGAGTTCCCGGCCTTCTACAGCTGGGAAGGCGGCCCGATGCCGCCGGACGACTTCGAGGAGGCCGCGCGCAAGAGCCTGGCCGACACCGTCGACGAGATCGAGCACGAGCTCAGCCCGGCGGTCCCCGTGCAGCGCGAGCTCACCCACGGCCACGCGGCGCAGACACTGCTCGACGCCTCCGAGGGCGCCGACCTGCTGGTGGTCGGCAGCCGCGGCCACGGCAGCTTCTACGGCGCGCTGCTCGGGTCGGTGAGCCAGCGCTGCGCCCAGCACGCCAAGTGCCCGGTCGTGATCGTCCGGCACTGAACGACGATCCGGTGGACCGACTTGCGCGGCGGCGTAGCGGAACCTCGGCGGCCTTCCCGGCTGCCGCGCGTGCGGCGTCAGGAGCCGGTGTGGCCCAGGCGTTCGGAGAGGGCCGACGCGCCTTCCGCGACGAGCTCGCGCAGCGCCGCCTCGGTCTCGTCGTTCCAGCGCAGGATCGGCGCCGAGATGCTCATCGCGGCCACCACCGCGCCGGACTGGTCGCGCACCGGCGCGGCGACGCAGGCCACCGACTCGTTGGACTCGCAGTACTCCCCCGCCACGCCGCCTTCGGCGATGGCGTCGAGCTCCCGGTGCAGCGCCTTGCGGGTGGTGATGCTGTGCTCGGTCATCGCCTCCAGGCGGCGGTTGCCGTAGAGCTCGTCGACCTCGGCGCGGGGCAGCGCCGCCAGCAGGGCCTTGCCGAGCGCGGTGCAGTGCGCGGGTAGCCGCCGGCCCACGGCCGAGACCATCCGGACCGGGTGGCTGCTGTCGACCTTGGCCACGTACAGCACGTCCGTGCCGTCGCGCACCCCGACGTGCACCGTTTCCTGGCAGCGCTCGGCGATCTCCTCCGCGACGAGCTGTCCCTCGCGGGCGAGGTCCAGCCGCTCGGCGTAGGCCGCGCCGAGCTGGAAGCCGCGCACGCCCAGCCGGAACCGGTTGCTGCCGCGGCCGGCGGGCATCAGGTAGCCGCGCTCGCTGAGGGTGCCGACCAGCTCGTGCACCGTGGTGCGCGGCAGGCCCAGCTGCGCGGTGATCTCCGGCGCGCTCAGCTCGTGGGCGTCCAGGAACAGCTCCAGGACGTCGAAGGCCCGTTCCACGGCAGGTACCGCTCGTGCCACGCGTACTTCCCC
Source organism: Saccharopolyspora sp. NPDC045941 (assembly GCF_056431445.1). Lineage (NCBI taxonomy): Bacteria > Bacillati > Actinomycetota > Actinomycetes > Pseudonocardiales > Pseudonocardiaceae > Saccharopolyspora > Saccharopolyspora sp. NPDC045941. Next base: position 121,389 of record NZ_JBWKKU010000007.1, on the reverse strand, counting down.
CTGTCGGAACTCGTCGGCCCGTTGACCGATATTTCGAACATCGTATCCGATATCGACCACGGTGAGCCGGGTCCCTTGACCACCCGGTCCGGCCGACCATACGATTTGACGAACGTTGTTCGACATTTCGGACGGAGCTACCGGTGCGCCAGACACGTGAATTCCTGCGGTCCCAGGGACTGCCCACCGACGACTCCCCCGCCACCAGCACCAAGCGGTTCCCGGACGGCGCGCAGTACCGGGTGGAGATCCCCAGCACCGAAGGCCCCGAGGTGCTCGACGCGGTGCTCGCCGAGGCGGACGCCCGCCAGGTGCCGGTGCACCGCATCTCCCAGGGCAGCGGCGGCATGCTGCTCACCGACGACGAGCTGCGCGCGATGGCCGCCACGGCCGCCGGGCGGTCGGTCGAGCTGAGCCTGTTCGCCCGGCCGGTCGCCGGGTGGGACACCAGCCCGATGGCCACCGCCCCGGCCGGCGGCCCGGTCGCCGCCCAGGCTCGCGGCACCGAGCAGCTGGTGCACGTGCTGGAGGACATCCGCCGCACCGCCGACGCGGGCATCCGCAGCGTGCTGATCACCGATCTCGGCGTGCTCAAGGTGGCCGCGGCGATGCGCGCGGCCGGCGACCTGCCGCCGGACCTGCAGTTCAAGATCAGCGTCCAGATGGGACTGGCGAACCCCGCCTCGGTGCGCATCGCCGAGGACCTGGGCGCCGACACCTACAACGTGCCGACCGACCTCAGCATCGGGCAGCTGGCCGCCATCCGCGCCGCCACCGACCTGCCGCTGGACGTCTACGTCGAGGCGCCCGACGACATGGGCGGCTTCATCCGGCACTTCGAGATCGCCGAGATCGTGCGCGTCGCGGCCCCGGTGCACGTCAAGTTCGGGCTGCGCAACGCGCCGAACATCTACCCCAGCGGCACCCACCTGACGCCGACGGCGGTGGCGCTCGGCCGGGAGCGGGTGCGCCGCGCGCAGATCGGCCTGGACCTGCTGCGCCGCTACGCGCCGGACGCCGCGGTCTCGCAGCTGCCCGCCCCCGGCTTGGCGGTGCCGGCACCCGGATAGTCCACTTCGGACTTGAGGCGGGCGTTGACGGGGTCGCGCGCCGCGGCCAGAGTAGGCCTGCAACGGCTGCGGTGAAGGAGTCGCGATGGCAGCGCCCGCCCATGTTCCGGACGTGTTCGATCCGCACAGGTACGCCGACGGCGTGCCGCACGACGACTTCGCCTGGCTGCGGCGGCACGCGCCGGTGAGCCGCCAGGAGGAGCACGAGATCGGCGACTGGCCCGCCGGGCCCGGATTCTGGGCCGTGACCAGGTATTCCGACGTCGTCGCGGTCCTGAAGTCCGCCGCGACGTACTCGTCCTGGCTCGGCGCCACCCAGATCCGCGATCCCGACCCGGCGGACCTGCCGTTCATCCGCAGCATGATGCTCAACCTCGACCCGCCGGAGCACGGGCGGCTGCGCCGCCTGGTCAGCCGCGCGTTCACGCCCCGGCGGATCGACCGGTTCCGGCACGAGGTCGCGGAGCGGGCCCGCCTGCTGGTCGACGGCGTCGTCGAGCGCGGCGAGTGCGACCTGCCCGCCGAGGTCACCGACGACTACCCGCTGCGCAACCTCGCCGATCTGCTCGGCGTGCCGGAGGCGGACCGGCGGATGCTGCTGGAGTGGACCAACCGCGTGATCGGCTACCAGGACCCGGAGCACTCCGAGGTGGTCCGCGGCGCGGACGGCAAGCCGGTCAACCCGCGGTCCCCGGCGACGCTGGCGGACATGTTCGCCTTCGCCCAGGACCTCGCCGCGTTCAAGCGCCGGAACCCGGCCGACGACGTGATGACCGCGCTGGCCACCGCCGAGCCGGGCGGGCGCGGCCTGGCCGACGCCGAGCTGGAGATGTTCTTCTTCCTGCTTTCGGTGGCGGGCAACGACACCGTGCGCAGCGCGCTGCCGGGCGGGATGCTCGCCTTCGCCGAGAACCCCGACCAGCTGCGGCTGCTGCTGGCGGATCCCGGGCTGCTGGACTCCGCCGTGGAGGAGACGCTGCGCTACCACCCGCCGGTGCTCAGCTTCCGCCGGACCGCGACCGCCGACACCGAACTCGGCGGCCGGCGCATCGCCGCCGGGGACAAGGTCGTGGTCTTCCACTGCTCGGCGCACTTCGACGAGCGGCGGTTCCCCGACCCGCACCGCTTCGACATCCGGCGCGCGCCCAACGACCACGTCGCTTTCGGCAACGGCCCGCACGTCTGCCTGGGCGCGCACTTCGCCCGGCTGCAGCTGCGGGCGTTCTACCGCGAGGCGCTGTGGCGGATGCGCGACCTGCGGGTGGCCGGGCCGGTCGAGCGCCTGGTGTCGAACTTCATCAACGGGATCAAGCACCTGCCGGTGGCGTTCACGCCGGGGACCAGGTGATCGACGGCGGGTCCCGGGCACGCCCCTTATGGTCGGGCGGTGACCGCCGCCACAGCCCTTCGCTCCCGGTCCGGCCGCTGGATCATCGTCGCCACGATCCTCGGCTCCGGGGTGGCGTTCCTGGACGGCTCCGTCGTCAACGTCGCGCTGCCGGCGATCGGCCGGGACGTGGGCGGCGACCTCAGCGTCCTGCAGTGGGTGCTGGACGCCTACCTGCTCACGCTCAGCGCGCTGCTGCTCCTCGGCGGCGCGCTCGGTGACCGCTACGGCCGTCGCCGCGTCTACACGCTCGGGCTGGTGCTGTTCACACTTGCTTCGCTGGGCTGCGGCCTGGCGCCGAACGGCGCGGCCCTGATCGCCGCCCGCCTGCTGCAGGGCGTCGGCGGCGCCCTGCTGGTGCCCGGCAGCCTGGCGCTGATCAACTCCACGATCCGCCACGACGACCGCGGCGAGGCGGTCGGCCGCTGGGCAGGGCTGACCGGCGTGGCCTCGGCGATCGGCCCGTTCGTGGGCGGGTGGCTGGTGGACGCGGCGTCCTGGCGGTGGGTGTTCTTCATCAACGTCCCCATCGCGGCGGCTGCGCTGCTGGCGCTGCGGCACGTGCCGGAATCCCGCGGCCCGGCCGCCGCCGGGCCGTTGGACGTCCTCGGCGCGATCACGGTGACCGTCGGGCTGGCCGGTGCCGTGTACGCCCTGATCGAGATCCCGACGAACGGGTGGAACGCCGCCAGCGCGGCGGCGGCCGTGGTGGGCGTCGCCGCGCTGGTCGCGTTCCCGCTGATCGAGTCGCGCCACCCGGACCCGCTGCTGCCGCTGTCGCTGTTCCGCTCCGCGCAGTTCACCGGCGCGAACCTGACGACCTTCACCGTTTACGCGGCCTTGAGCGGCGCGTTGTTCCTGCTGTCGCTGCAGTTGCAGCAGTCGATGGGCTACACCGCCCTCGCCGCGGGGATCGCGACGCTGCCGATCACGATCATCATGCTGCTGGTGTCCGGGCGCGTCGGCGCGCTCGCGCAGCGCACCGGACCGCGCCTGCCGATGAGCATCGGCCCGGTCGTCTGCGGGGTCGGCCTGGCGCTGCTGACCTGGGCGGTGCCCGGCAGCACCTACCTCAGCGGCGTACTGCCCGGCGTCCTGGTGTTCGGCGTCGGCCTGTCCATCACGGTGGCGCCGCTGACCTCGGCGGTGCTCGCCTCCGTCAGCCCGGACAACGCCGGTGTCGCCTCCGGCGTGAACAACGCGGTGTCCCGGCTGGCGGGCCTCCTCGCGGTCGCGGTGCTCCCGGTGATCGCCGGGTTGTCGCACACCGGCGCGGGCGAGCCGCTCGGCCCCGGCTTCGGGCAGGCGATGCTGATCTCCGCGGTCATGTGCGCGGCCGGCGGCGTGCTGGCGTGGCTGACCATCGACCGCGCCCGGCGTGTCGAGACGTACCCGCTGCCGGGCCTGAACCACGCCTGCCAGGATCCGTGCACCTGCGACATCGACCGTAATCCAGACCGGTGAAGTTCCGGATATCGATCGCGAGTTGGGCCGTTTGGACTAGGATGCGCACACCCCGTTCGCCAACCCTGACGGAAGTGACGCCCACGTGGAGCTGGACAACGCCGTCTTCCACCTCATGCGCCGCGCCATGCAGGAACACACGTCGAGCTGGCAGTCCCGCCTGCCGCACCTGACGAAACCGCAGTACGCGGTGCTCAACGCGATCCGGGCGAACCCCGGCATAGAGCAGGCGCAGCTCGGTCAGCGGGCCGCGATCGACAAGGCGACACTCGCCTCCCTACTGGTCCGGATGGAGCAGCGCGGGCTGGTGCACCGCACCGTCGACGACGCCGACCGGCGCCGCCGCCTCCTGCGCCTCACCCCGATCGGCGAGGCCGAACTGCGCGTCGTCGAACCGATCGCCGACCGGGTGGACATCGAACTGCTCGACCGGCTCGCCCCGGCCGAGCGCGCCGAGCTGCTGCGGCTGCTCGACAAGCTCGCCCCCCGCGACCGGCTGGTCAACTGATCCGCACCCCCGGCGTGCCCGTCATGCGGCGGGGCTCGCCGCGGTCAGGCGGTGCATCCGCAGCAGCCACAGCTCCAGTTCGGAGAGCTGGCCGTCCAGGCTCTCGCTGCCGTACATGTCCGGGCTCGCGCGCAGGGTGTTCAGCTCCTCCCAGCGCTGTTCCATCTGCTCGACCATCTCCCGCAGCGTCACCTGGTGCTCCTCTCCCCGACGTGCAACACCGCCGATGACGCTACGTCGTTTCCGTGCACGCTCGGTAAGGCCGAAAGTCACGGTTTCACCCGATCTTCCGGAACCGATCGGGACCATCCCGGGTACCCGTTGTGATCTCATCGGTACATGAGACGAGGGCGCCGAGGCCACCCCTGCGAGCCCGACACCACCCGGATCGGCCTGTGGCGGTGCGACGTCTGCGGCCAGCAGTGGGAGATCCACGGAGTGGCCGGCAACCCGCGAATCCGCAAGGTGAGCCGAGTCGGCTGGTTCCTCGCCAAGCTGCTCGGCTGACCGGTTTTTCTTTTTCCAGGCTCGCCTTGCGTGGCGGTGCGGGTGGCCCGCGGCGGTGCGAGTTGCATAGGTGGCTAAGCGGCTGCGCCGCTTCATAGAGCAAGAACCAAAGACGGACGCATTCCCGGTGCTTACCGGTCGAGGGCTGGGCGCTTGCCGTCGAAGGTCCAGCCCGGGATGAGGTACTGCATCGCCAGCGCGTCGTCGCGGGCGCCGAGGCCCTCGCGCCGGTAGAGCTCGTTCGCCTCGGCCACCCGGGTCATGTCGAGCTCCACGTCGAGTCCCGGGGCCGTCGGCACCGGTAGCCGGCCGTCGGTGATGACCAGCGGCTGCCGGGTGAGCCGCTGGCCGTCCTGCCAGATCCAGTGCGTGTCGATGGCCGTGATCTCGCCGGGCGCCGCCGCGGCGACGTGGGTGAACATCGCCAGCGACACGTCGAAGTGGTTGTTCGAGTGCGAACCCCACGTCAGGCCCCACGCGTCGCAGAGCTGCGCGACGCGCACCGAGCCGCTCATCGTCCAGAAGTGCGGGTCGGCCAGGGGGATGTCGACGGCGTCGGCGCGGATCGCGTGGCCGAGCTCGCGCCAGTCGGTGGCGATCATGTTCGTCGCCGTGGGCAGCCCGGTGGCCCGCCGGAACTCCGCCATCACCTCCCGTCCCGAGTACCCGCGCTCCGCGCCGCACGGGTCCTCGGCGTAGGCGAGCACGTCGTGCAGCCCCCGGCACAGGTCGATCGCCTCGGACAGCAGCCACCCGCCGTTGGGGTCGAGCGTGATGCGGGCCTCCGGGAACCGTTCTGCCAGCGCCGTGACGACCTCGATCTCGGCAGGCCCGGGCAGCACGCCGCCCTTGAGCTTGAAGTCGCGGAACCCGTAGCGGGCCTGCGCCGCTTCGGCCAGCCGCACGACGGAATCCGGCGTCAGCGCCTCCTCGTGGCGCAGCCGCGACCAGTCGTCGGCGTCGGCGGGCTCGTCGGCCGGGGCTCGGTAGGCCAGGTCGGTCCGGGTGCGGTCGCCGACGAAGAACAGGTAGCCCAGCACCGGTACCTCGTCGCGCTGCTTGCCGTCGCCGAGCAGCTCCGCGACCGGCACGCCGAGATGCTTGCCGAGCAGGTCGAGCAGCGCGGATTCCAGGGCGGTCACGGCGTGCACCGCGACGCGCAGGTCGAAGGTCTGCGTGCCGCGGCCGCCGGAATCCCGGTCGCCGAAGCGGTCGCGCACGCCGGCCAGCACGGCGTGGTACCGCGCGACCGGCTGCCCGACCACCAGGTCCCGGGACTCCTCCAAGGTGATGCGGATGGGTTCCCCGCCGGGCACCTCGCCGACCCCGGTGCGGCCTTCGGAGTCGGTGAGGATCACCAGGTTCCGGGTGAAGTGCGGGGCGTGCGCCCCGCTGAGGTTGAGCAGCATGCTGTCGTGCCCCGCGACGGGAACGACCTGCATTCCGGTCACCAGCGGGCCGTGCTGAGCGGTCATGATCGGCATCCTCCGCGGTCGGTCAGATGTGGACGGTCATCGGGACTCCTCGGGCAGGCGCTCGACGAGACCGGCCAGCAGCGCGAGCTCGGACTCGCCGAGGTCGACCAGCGGCGGGCGCACAGGCCCGGCTGGGCGGCCGATGACCTTCATGCCCGCCTTCACGATGCTCACCGCGTACCCGGCGCGCCGGTTGCGGATGTCGCAGTACGGCAGCACGAAGTCGTCGAGGTACCGGTACACGGCGGCGCGGTCGTGGTCGCGCACCGCCCGGTAGAAGCGCATCGCGAACTCGGGCACGAAGTTGAACATCGCCGACGAGTACGTGGTGACGCCCAGCTCCAGGTACGGCAGCGCGAAGGTCTCCGCGGTGGGCAGGCCGCCGATGTAGGTGAGCCGGTCGCCCAGCCTCGAGTACAGGCGGGTCATCTTCTCGATGTTGCCGACCCCGTCCTTGAACCCGACCAGGTTCGGGCAGTCCTCGGCCAGTGCGGCGACGGTCGTCTCGTCGAAGACCGCGTTGGCGCGGCTGTAGAGGATCACGCCGAGGCCGGTGGCCGCGCAGACCGCGCGGACGTGGGCGGCGAGCCCGTCCTGGTCCGCCTCGGTCAGGTACGGCGGCAGCAGGAGCAGGCCGTCGGCCCCCGCGCGTTCGGCGGAGCGGGCCATCTCGACGGCCATCGCGGTGCCGTAACCGGCCGGGGCGATCACCGGCACGCCCTCGGGCGCCTCCTGCGCGGCCGCGGTGACCACCGACTCGACTTCGGCGGGGGTCAGCGAGAAGAACTCACCGGTGCCGCCGGCCGCGAAGAGCCCGGCCGCCCCGAACCCGCCCAGCCAGCCGATGTTCTCCCGGTACGCGGCCTCGTCGAAGCCGTGGTCGGGCCGGAAGTGCGTCACCGGGAAGGACAACAGCCCGCCGGCCAGCTGCCGGGCCACATCGGTGGGCGAATACGCGGACATCGGCAGATCTCCTTCATCGGGCGGATTCATCTGACTGCGCCGGCCCTGGCGGCGGTGGGCACCGGCGGTCGTTCCCCCAGCTCCGCCGGAGCGCCGCGCCCGGGGAAACCGGCTGCGGATGACAGTAAGGTGAGCCATCAATGCACGTCCAAGTCCAACAATGCATTCACCAATACCGGGACGGCATCATTGTTCACCCTGAACCAGCTCACCGGCTTCGTCGCGGTGGCTGAAGAACAGCACTTTGGCCGCCGCGCAGCGCCCTGCGCATGACCCAACCGCCGCTGACACGGCAGATCCAGCAACTGGAGAAGGAGCTCAAGGTCCAGCTGTTCGACCGCACCAGCCGCACGGTGCGGCTGACACCGGCCGGGCGTGCCTTCCTGCAGGACGCGCGGCGCCTGCTGCACGAGGCCGACAACGCGGCGTTGTCGGTGCGGCGGGTGACCTCGGGCCAGGCGGGCATCATCCGGATCGGATTCACCGCGACCTCGGCGTACGGGGTGCTGGGCGGCTTGCTGGCGACCGTTCGCGAACACCTGCCGCAGGTGGACGTCGTGCTGCACGAGCTGGTCACCCGCGACCAGATCGACCGCCTGTCCGGCGGTTCCCTGGCTCTCGGGCTTCGGCAACGCCAACGCGCAGCCGACCTACGTGCAGCACGTCAGCCAGATCCACACGGCCCTGGCGCTGGTCCAGGTCGGCCTCGGCACCGCCCTGGTGCCGGCCACCGCGGCCCTGCTGCACTTCGAAGGCGTGACGTTCCGCGAGGTCCGGCTCCCCGAACCGAATCCCGTTGAACTGCACCTGGTTTGGCGCCGAACGAACGACAACCCAGCCCTGCACGCGCTGCTCGACCTCCTGTGAAGGAATTGTTCGAGAACTCGTTTTGCGTGGCGGTGCGGGTAGTGAACCCCAGTGCAGGAGCCCGGCGCGACGACGCGCAACCCGGCCCAGGCCATGTTCGACGACGACCGCGCCTCGCGGGCGCTGGGCCGTTCCTCCAGGCCGTGGAGGATCTCGCCGAGCCCGAAGAGGCCCATCGCGATGGGGACGAAGTCGAGCCCGTCCGACAGCGGCAGCAGGCCGAAGGTGAACCGCTCGGCGCCGGTGAACGCGTCCCGGCCGACCACCGCCAGCAGCAGCCCGATGCAGGCGGCCACGATCGCCTTCAGCCGGCCGCCGCTGCTCACGGTGGCGACCAACAGGATGCCGAGCAGGGCGAGGGCGGTGTACTCGGGCGGACCGAAGTCGAGCGCGAACCCGGCGATCAGGGGCGCCAGCACCGACAGCACCACGATCGAGGCGGTGCCGCCGACGAACGCCCCGATCGCCGCGGTCCCGAGCGCGGTGCCGGCCTTGCCCTGCCGGGCCAGGGCGTGGCCGTCGAAGACCGTGACGACGGAGGACGCCTCGCCGGGCAGCCGCAGCAGCACCGACGTGATGGTGCCGCCGTACTGGGCGCCGTAGAAGATGCCGGCCAGCATGATGATCGCCGTCACCGGTTCGACGTCGAAGGTCAGCGGCAGCAGGATCGCGATCGTCGCGGCCGGACCGAGACCGGGCAGCACCCCGACCAGCATCCCGATCACGACGCCGCGTGCAACCGGACGCCCCGCGCGTCGGCGGCATCACCCAGTTCCTCAAGGTGATGGCGCTGGCCGACGACCGGAACCTCCTGCTCGCGCCGCACTTCGCGATGGAGATCCACGTCCACCTCGCAGCGGCGTACGCCCGCGAGCCGTGGGTCGAGCACTTCGGGTGGCTGGACCCGCTGTTCGACGAGCACCTCGAGATCTCCGGCGGCCGGATGCACATCTCCAGCCGTCCCGGGCTCGGCGTGACGATCAGCGACCAGGCCCGCGCCTGGACGGTCGCGCACGAGGAATTCCGCGACCGGGGCCTGCTCTGAAAGCCGAAGCGGTCACAGGCGCTCGAACCGGATTACCGACAGCGCCGACGCGGCCAGGTCGGTGACGTCGCCCCGTTCAGCGGGTTCGGGTTCGGAGGTGGCCCAGTATTCCAACGCGACCGTCAGGGCACCGATCAGCGTGTGCGACAGCAACCTGGCTTCGAGGCCCTGCGGGTCGAGCCCGGCGCGTTCGCCGAGGACGGGACGCAACTCGTCGGTGAGCTCATGGGCCGCGACCATCCACCGCGCGCGAATTCCCGGCACCGAGGTCAGAACGACGAAGAGGTCCCTCGTGGGGACTACATGCGCGTAGCGATCCCGGCGGAACGCTTCTACGAACGCCGCGTGCACGGACGTCTTCACCGGTTCTTCCGCGGGCCTGTCCGCCAGGTAGCCGACGAAGTCGCGGATCCCGGCGACCACGATCGGGGTGAGCGTGTCCTCCTTGGCATCGCAATGCCGGTAGAAGGTTCGCACCGAGATCCCGGCGGCACGCGCGATGTCCTCCACCGAGGTCGCTTCGAACCCGCGCTCCAGGAACAGGCGGTTCGCGCCGGCCGCGATGTCCAGCTTCGTGGCCAGCCGCCGCCGATCCAGCAAGGACGACTCCGGTTGGATCACATCTCCTCCTGACTGTGTCTTGACACACATTAGCATCGTGGCACAGGCTGACGACCTGTCACAGATGCGCACCTCTAGCGCAATCGCCACGAAAGGGCAGAAACATGCCCCGCACCTTCCTCATCACCGGCAGCGCCTCCGGAATCGGCGCCGCGACCAGCGCACATCTACGCGAACAGGGCTCCCGGGTGATCGGCGCCGACCTGCGTGACGCCGACATCACCGCCGACCTCGCCACCGAAGCGGGACGGACCACGCTCGTCGACCGAGCCCACGACATGACCGGTGGCCGACTCGACGGCGTGATCGCGTGCGCCGGCATCGCGCTGTTCGACCCGCTGACGATCAGCGTCAACCACTTCGGCGCGGTCGCCGCCCTCGAAGGCCTGCGTCCGCTCCTCGCCCGCGGCACCGATCCTCGCGCGGTCGTGATCTCGTCGGTCGCGTCGCTGCACCCGACCGATTCCGGCATCGTCGACGCCGCACTCGCAAGCGACGAGGACGCCGCCGTGGCTGCCGCCCGCGCCGCGGTGGAGCGCGGCGACGGCGCGCAGGTATACGCGTCATCGAAGGCCGCGATCGCGCGATGGGTACGCCGAACCGCGATCACCCCGGAGTGGGCGGGCGCGGAAATACCGCTCAACGCCATCGCTCCCGGCACCATCGTCACGCCGATGATCCAGGACATGCTCGACACCGAAGCCGGTCGCCGGGCCATCGACGGCAGCGTCCCCATGCCACTGCACGGCCACGCCCGGCCCGAGCAGATCGCGCCGCTGCTCGGTTGGCTCACCTCCCCCGAGAACTCGCACATCACCGGCCAGGTGGTGTTCGTCGACGGCGGCGCCGACGCGGTCCTGCGCGGCGACCGGTCCTGGTAGTGGGCCGAAGGAAGGAACGACGAATGACACTTCACCGAAGCGGTAGCGATCCGGCGTCACCCGATCTCGGAACTGCCGTCAAAGAAGCCTACGCATACGCATTCCCGCTGTACGAACTGTCGCGGCATCGGTGGAACGCGCTCGAAACACCCGGCAGCAGAACCGCCACGACCCTGAACGTCTTCGCGCACTCCCGGTCGCTTCCCGGCCCCGATGACACCTGGGCGAACGGGCCGAGCGAAGACGTGCTGTACTCGACCGCTTGGCTGGATCTCGCACAAGGCCCTGTCCACCTCGACACCCCGGACACGGGGGACCGCTTCTACGTGCTGACCCTGATCGACTTCTACTCCAACACCTTCTTCTACGCCGGTGAACGCACGACGGGGACGCAGGCGCAGAAGTACTTCATCGTCGGGCCGGACTGGCAGGGCCAGGCACCTGCGGACGCGACCTTGGTGCGCTCCTCGACCAACGACGTGTACGTCAACCTGCGGATCCAGACCGACGGCCCCTCCGACCAGGCCGCGACGAACACCGTGCAGGACGGATTCCGGTTCACCCCGGCGCAACCGGCGCCCCGACCCGGACCGAAGCGGATCCGGCCCGTGGAAGGTGATCCGAAGAGCTACGTCGACGTCGTCAACCAGATGATGGCCCTCGATCCACCACCCGCCGGGGAGGCTGGGCTCGTCGACCGGTTCCGCGAGGTCGGCATCTGCGGATCGGAATGCGGCTGGGATGGCTTGCCGGCAGCGGCGAAAGCAGCGTGGACGACGGAATTCCCCAACCTGGGCCGCTACTTCGAGCGGCTCGAGAAGGCCGGCCGCGCAACGGGCTGGACCGACCACAGCCCGCCCGGGAACCTCCTCGGCACCACCGCGCAGAAGAATTACGACCTGCGCGCGTTCGCGCTCGCAACCGGCGGCGGCATGCTCGGAATGGTTAGGGACGAGGCCAACTACTGGATAACCTTCACCGACGCCGCCGGCGCGCCGCTGCGCGGCACGCAGAACTACGTCCTGCGCCTCCCGCCCGGCGGCATCCCGTCGAAGGCATTCTGGTCGATCACCCTGTACGAGGTTCGCGACAACGGCCAGTTCCCCACGCCGAACCCCATCGACCGCTACGTCATCAGCAGCGAGACCCGGGGGCTGGTCACCAATCCCGACGGAACCATCGATATCGCGGTGCAAGCCACCGAACCCGCACAGCAGACCGCGAACTGGCTACCGAGCCCCTCGAACGGCAAGAACTTCATCCTGTTCGCTCGGTCCTACGTCCCTGGCCCGGAAGTACTGGCGGGTGAGTTCACCATGCCACCGGTCAGCCCGCTCTAGGGCGCCGGCGCGGCAGGCGCGACGCCAGCAGCACGATCAGCACCCCCGCGAACGGGACGACCACGAGGCCGAGGCGCAGGCTGACCGCGTCCGCGAGCAGCCCGACGACCGGCGGGCCGGCCAGGATGCCCAGCCGGTAGACCCAGCCGACGACCGCGATCCCGGTTCCGGCCGGCAGTCCGGGGAGCTCGTCGGCCGCGTGGAACCCGGCCGGGATGATCGTGGCGACGCCCCAGCCGGCCAGCGCGAATCCGGCCAGCGTGCTCGGGACCGACGGCCACAAAAGCGCCGAGCCGACGCCGACGAGCACCGCGGTGCCGCCGATGCGCGCCACCGCCCGGTTGCCGAACCGGTCCACCAGACGATCGCCGGAGAGCCTGCCGATCGTCTGCGCCGCTTGCAGCGCGATGAACGCCATGCCCGCGAGAACCGGCACGGCATCCAGCGAATCGCGCAGGTACACCGCACCCCAGGACGCCGCGGTGTCCTCGACCAGCGCCGCCGCGGCGCACAGCGTGCCCAGCGCCAGCAACGCGAGCAGCAGCTTGAAGCGCGGTCTCCCCCGGTGTCCGCCCGTGCGCTCGGCGTCATCCTGGCCGGGCAGCAGGAACCGGACGCAGACGACCGCTGCGGCGGCCAGGACGACGGCGGCCGCCGTCAGGTGCGCGGGTACCGGCAGGGCCGCCCCGGCGGCCAGCGAGCCCGCCGCGCCGCCGATGATCGCGCCGACGCTCCACATCCCGTGGAAGGAGTTGACGATCGACCGCCCGTAGCGCCGCTGCACCCGCAGCCCGTGCGCGTTCATCGCCACGTCCACGATCGCGTCCATCGCACCCGCGAGGAAGAACGCCGCCGCCAGCTGCCACCAGTGCCCCACGAACCCGATCAGCACGAGATCCGCCGCCAGCAGCACCGAGCAGCCGACCGCGACGACCGCCGACCGCCAGCGGGCCAGGATCGGCCCGGCCAGCAGGCCGGCGACCAGCGAACCCAGCGGCAGCGCCGCGATCGCGGTGCCCAGCGCGGCGTTGGACAGGGCCAGGGCGTCCTTGAGCTCCGGGTAGCGGGGCACGACGCTGGCGAAGCTCGCTCCGTTGACCAGGAACAGCGTGGCCACCGCCAACCGCGCCGCCACCGGCCGCCGATCCGTCGCGACCTCGGGCATACCCGTCCTTCCTCCGGCGTCCCCGACGATCATGCCAAGACCCGCCGGCGCGCGCCGCCGGTTTTTCGCGCTCCCCGCGCCGCCGAGTTAGGGTCCGGTGGGGTGAATCCCGATGCCGAGTCCACAGTGGAGGATCAATTGAGCGTACCGGTCGAGCTGTCCACCGGGTCCGGAACGTACCTGCTGCGCCGGGCGACCGGCGACGATCTCGGGCCGATCGTCGGATTGCTGGCCGCCGACCAGCTCGGCTCGACCCGGGAGTCCGCCGCCGACCTGGCCCCCTACCAGCGGGCTTTCGAGGCGATCGAGGCCGATCCCGCGCAGCTGCTGCTGGTGGCCGCGACGCCGGGCGGCGAGGTCGTGGCGACCATGCAGCTGACGTTCATCCCCGGGCTGGCCCGGCGGGGCGCGCTGCGCGCGCAGATCGAAGCGGTCCGCGTCCACGAACGGCACCGCAGCCGCGGCCTCGGGCGCGTGATGTTCGACTGGGCCATCGCCGAGTCCCGCCGACGTGGCTGCGCCCTGGTCCAGCTGACCACGGACAGGCAGCGCTCCGGCGCGCACCGCTTCTACGACCGGCTCGGGTTCGAGGCCTCGCACGTGGGCTACAAGCTCCGGCTGTGACCGCCGGTTACGCTGGCGGGGCGATGCGACGCAAGCTCAGATCGCCGCTGCCCCAGCGGCACGGCCTGGACCCCGTCCGGTTGCGACTGCCCGCCGACGGCCACTGGGCCACCGTCCGGGACCACCTCGTCGACCGGATACCGAAGCTCGCCCCGGAACGCCTCGACGCCATGCTCCGCGAGGGCCGGATCGTCGGCGTCGACGGCCCGCTCGCGCCCGACGCGCCGTACGCGCCGGGCGGGTTCGTCTGGTTCCACCGCGACCTGCCCGACGAGACGCCGGTGCCGTTCGCCCTGGACGTCGTGCACCGCGACGACGGCCTGCTGGTCGTGGACAAGCCGCACTTCCTGGCCACCACGCCGCGCGGCGGGCACGTCGTGGAGACGGCGCTGGTGCGGCTGCGGCGCGACCTGGACCTGCCGCAGCTCAGCCCGGCGCACCGGCTGGACCGCCTGACCGCGGGGCTGGTCATGTTCGTGCTCAAGCCCGAGTTGCGCGGCGCCTACCAGACTCTGTTCCACGACCGCCTGGTGCACAAGGAGTACGAGGCCGTCGCCCGCTTCGACCCCGGGCTGGCGATGCCGCGCACGGTGCGCAGCCGGATCGTCAAGCACCGCGGCGTGCTCGCCGCCCGGGAGGAACCCGGCGAGCCGAACAGCGAAACGCGCATCGAGCTGATCGAGCACCGCGACGGCCTCGGCCGGTACCGGCTGCTGCCGCGCACCGGCCGGACCCACCAGCTGCGGGTGCACCTCAACGGCCTGGGCATCCCGATCCTCGGCGACGACCTCTACCCCGTCGTCCGCGACCGCGCCGCCGGCGACTTCACCGCGCCCCTCCAGCTCCTCGCCCGGGCGCTGGAGTTCACCGACCCGATCAGCGGCCGGCGGCGCCGCTTCGAGACCCGCCGGAGCCTGGCGGCATGGTCCGATGTGGACGGCTATCCGGCTCCGGCCGGATAGCCTTCGGCCGGCTTCCAGCAGATCGGAACGGGCCGAGCGGCTTCCTCGCATTCCGCGCCAGGCCCGGCTCGTGAGGACTACAGGTAGCCCTTGCCGTCGAGGTAGGCCTTGCGCCAGCGGAGGATCTTGGTGTCGGCGAACAGGCCGGCCTTCGCGAAGGGGTCCGCGGCGATGAACTCCTCGGCCGCCGCCCGGGTTTCGACGTCGAGCAGGTAGACGCCGCCGGTGGCCGCATCGCCGTCGTCGGCCAGCTTCGCGCCGCAGGCCAGCAGCAGCTCCTTGTGCTCCTCGAGGAACGCCAGGTGCGCGGGGCGGTTGTCCAGCCGCACCTGCTGGTGGTCCGGCTTGTCGAATGTTTCGATGAAATAAGGCATTTCACCCTCCTAGTCGGACAGCGGCCGGTGCGCCCGAAAGCACAGCGGGCGCACCGGGCCGGCGAACAACGGCTCAGCCGAGGAATCCCCAGAGCAGGATCGCGGCGATGTAGATCAACCCGACCCAGAACATCATGATCACCGTGTAACCCATGACGTCCTTGAGGCGCAGCCGCGACAACGCCAGCGCGGGCAGGATCCAGAACGGCTGCACCAGGTCGTTCCAGGCGTTGCCGAGCATGACCGACATCGCCACGTCGGGCATCGGCGCGCCGATCGCGTTGGCCGCGTCGACCATGAACGGGCCCTGGATGACCCAGTGGCCGCCGCCGGAGGGCGCGAAGAAGTTGATGACGAACGAGCTGATCAGGCCCCAGAACCCGAGCGTCTCCGGGGTGGAGATGTCCACGAAGACCTGCGAGATCGTGCCCACCAGGCCGGAGGCGGCCATGATCGCCATGATGCCCGCGTAGAACGGGTACTGCAGGACGATGCCGGAGATCGTCTTGATGCCCTCGCCGAGCTTGGCGACGTAGGCCTGCGGCGTGCCCAGCAGCAGGATGCCCAGGAACAGGATGAAGAAGTTCACCAGGTTCAGGTCCGCCGCGCCGCCCTTGACGAAGTAGACGACCACGTAGACCATGCCGAGCGCGCCGATCAGCAGGCTCAGGACGCGGCTGTTGTTCAGCCGCGACGCGACGGTGACGCCGCCGAAGTCCGCGGACTCGACGGCCGCGGACTTGCTCTCGGTGTGCAGCGCCGGGTCGATCTCCTTGACCGGCTGGCCCGGCTTGGGGTGCAGCATCGCGTTGAGGACCGGCAGCGTGATCAGCACGGCGAGCGCGGTCAGCAGCATCGGCAGCGAGAAGATCGTCTGCCCCAGGGCGATGACGCCCATCTTGCTCTCCAGCGAGTGCCCGCTGGTGGAGATGGTCAGCGGGATCGTCGCCGACAACCCCAGGCCGTACATGGTGAACCCGCTGTAGGCGGCGGCGATGATCAGCGGGTAGTGCACGCCGGGCACCTTCAGCGCCAGCTTCTTCGCCACGATCCCGCCGATGACCAGGCCGAAGCCCCAGTTCAGGTAGGAGCCGACGGCGCCGATCAGGGTGGCGACCGCGACGGCCGTGCGCGGCTGGTGCACCCGGGCGACCACCGCGTCGAGCAGCCGGTCGGTCACCGGCGCGCTCGCCAGCACGTACCCCATGGCCAGGATGACGGCCATCTGCGTGGTGAACGACAGCAGGTTCCAGAACCCGTCGCCCCACGCCTCGGTGATCTCGAGGAAGCCCTTGCCCTCCACCGTCAGCGCCAGCAGCAGGGTCAGGAAGGTCAGCCCGATGGCGAACACGAACGGATCGGGCAGGTACCGGCGCATCAGCTCGGTGAAGAAGTTGGCGATCTTGGTCATCTGTGCTTTCCCTAGCGCGCCGGGACCTTCCCGGTGCGAAATGCGTCAGAGCGTGGCCACCGGGGTGACCGGCGAACCGGCCGCGCCCGGCAGGTTCAGCGGCGGGGCGGTGAGCAGGAAGCGGCTGCGGCCGCTCGCCCGCAGGTGCCCGGCGAGCGGCGTGAGCCGCCACAGCTCGCCGAGGTGCACGCCGAGCTTGAACAGGCAGTGCTCGTGCAGCGGCAGCGCGGCGTTGGGGCCCGGCGCCGCCGGAGCCGGGAACGCCTCCACCGCGTAGTTGTCGGCCACCAGCGCGGCCAGCCCCGACTCGGTGATCCAGCGCAGCAGCTCCGGGTCACGTCCGTTGAGGACGGCGCCGAACCCGTGCAGCACGTCCGGATCGGGATTCCCCCGCATCGACAGCACCTTCTTCTCGGCGAAGCCGGTGTGCAGGCAGACGATGTCGCCCGGTTCGACGACCACGTCGTCGGCGGCCATGATCTCGGCCAGCGCATCGAAGCCGACGAGGGTGCGCTCGCCGCCGAGGTGGGCGTGCAGGTCGATCAGCACGGCCCGGCCCTGCACCGCTTTCCGCGCCATGTGGTCGATCCCGAGCGGCCCGGCCGACGACGTGCTGGCGCCGTGCAGGGTCTGCATGCCCGCATCGTCGAGCCCGGCCGGGCCGACGACGTGCTCCGCGGCGCGGAAACCGTTGTAGAACACCGGTTCCGCGACCCCGTCACCGTCGGCGTCGAACATCGAACCGGCGTGCGCCAGCGAGTCCCACTGCGTCGAGTACTGCAGGTGCAGGACGGCGAGGTCGTCGCAGAGCACGTCGGTGTGCCCGGGGTCGATGCGGTCCATCTCGAAGTTGTAGTTGACCTCGCCGGCGCGCCGGTTCGGCCGCAGGACCGGCGGGAGCCGGTTGGGGTTCAGCGCGGTGCCGCCGGGCAGGTCCAGCGGCAGGCTCAGGCAGTGGGTGACGCCCTCGACGACCTCGGCCACGCCCTCCCGGACCTTCTCCGGGGTGAGCAGGTTCAGCCGCCCCAGGTTGTCGTCCGGCCCGAAATCGCCCCAGTTGGACCCCTCGGGACGCCGCACCCAACGCGGATTCTCCATCTGTGCCTCCAGAAGAACGGGGTGGGGGGTTTCCCTCCCAAGAAGAAGACCCACCCCCCCCCCCCCCCCTCCCCCCCCACCCCCCCCCCCCCCCCCCCCCCCTCTCTCCCCCCCCCCCCCCCCCCCCCCCCGTCACGCACCACACACAACCACCCCCCC
>NZ_JBWKKU010000007.1:0-103458 GCF_056431445.1 Saccharopolyspora sp. NPDC045941 | reverse complement strand
CGGTTTTTCTCCCGCCCCAAACTCCCCCCGTTTGAACCCTTTGGGACCCCACCCCAACCGGGGCTTCCCCCTCTGTCCCCCAAGAAGAGTGGGGTGCGGCTCCCCCCCCGGAGGGGAAACCCGCACCCGGTCGCGCCCGGTTACGCGGGAACCGCCTCGGCGCGCGGCTCCTGGTCGGCCTCGGCACGCTCGTCGTAGTTCGGGCGGCGCAGCAGCAACAGCATGCAGCCGAGGGTCAGCACCACCTGGAAGATCGCGTAGGCGATCACCGCGGTGATCGAACCGGACAGGTTCAGCAGGAACTGGCCGACGATCGGCGTCGTGCCGCCGAGCAGCGTGCCGCACATCTGGTAGCACAGCGAGATGCCGGTGTAGCGCACGTGCGCCGGGAACCGGCTGGCGAGCATGCCCGCCAGGGCCGCGTAGTACAGGCAGTGCGGGATCGTCGCGATCGCCACGCCGAACATCGCCAGCCCGTAGTTCTCGGTGCTGATCAGCACGAACATCAGCGGCAGCAGCACGACCTCGGGCAGCAGCATCACGGTCACCGCGCGGGACCAGCTGCGCATCTTGGTGGCGATGACGGCGCCGAAGGGCTGCACGATGATCTGGGTGATGTTGGCGACCAGGATGATCGTCAGGAACGAGCTCTTGTCGAAGCTGAGGTGGCTGGTGGCCCAGGACAGCGCGAAGGTCGACTTGAAGTAGGTCGCCGACAGGCCGATCGTGCAAGCCCCGATGCCCAGCGCCAGCAGCGCCGGGTGCGAGCGGACGACCTCCCACACCGGCAGCTTGGCGACCTTCTTGCGCTCGATGAGGTTCGCCATCGCCGGCGACTCGGTGACCCGCATCCGGATGAACAGGCCGACCAGCACCAGCAGCGCCGAGGCCAGGAACGGGACGCGCCAGCCCCAGCCCAGGAACGCCTCGTCCGGGAGCTGGCTGATGGCCAGGAAGCTGACCGTGCTCAGGGTGTTGCCGACCGGCGAGCCCTGCTGGGCGAACGCGCCGTAGAGGATGGACTTGCCCTTGGGCGCGTGCTCCGAGGCGATCAGCACCGAGCCGCCCCACTCGCCGCCGAGGCCGATGCCCTGCACCATGCGGATGGTCACCAGCAGGATCGGCGCCCACACGCCGATCTGGGCGTAGCCGGGCAGCACGCCGATCAGGGTCGTTGAAATGCCCATCAGCAGCAGCGTGATGACCAGGGTCTTCTTGCGGCCCAGCCGGTCGCCGATGTGGCCGAAGATGATGCCGCCGATCGGGCGGGCCAGGAAGCCGACCCAGAAGGTCGCGAACGCGACCAGGGTGCCGATCGCACCGTCGAGCTCCGGGAAGAAGACCTTGTCGAAGACCAGGGCCGAGGCCGTGCCGTAGATGTAGAAGTCGAACCACTCGATGGTCGAGCCGATGAAGGCCCCGATCCCGGCGCGGTTGGCCGTTCGGCTCTGTTCGCGCGCGTTGGCCGCACCCATGCATTCTCCCTTGAAGCTCGGTGCCGGCGGGCGTCCTCGAACGGCGCCCGCGTCCCGATGTGATGGCGGTAACCGTGCCACCCAAACCTAGACGTGTCCAATACAGAATCAGTGCAACAGTGAGACGTCAGGCTTATTAATTCGCGGGAACGCCCCAGGTGAGCGGCCGCCGGCGATCAGCCGCCCACGGGCGTGGGCAGGGCTTCCTCGGCGATGCCGAGGACGGTGCGCAGGGCCGCGGAGGTGTTGTCGGTGCGCCAGGCCAGCGCCGCGTGCAGCAGCATCGGTGCGCCCGCCAGCGGCCGGTAGACCGTGCCGGTCTGCTGGATGTGCTGGCAGGACGTCAGCGTCAGCGTGACGCCGACGCCCGCGGCCACCAGCGCGAGGATGGTGTAGGAATCCGGCGCCTCCTGCACCACGCGCGGGTTGAACCCGGCGGACACGCACGCCTTGACCAACGCGTCGCGCACCGTGGACCCGGCGTTGGACGGGAAGCTGACGAACGGCTCGTCGGCGAGGTCCTCGATCGCGATCCGCTCCCGCCCGGCCAGCGGGTGATCCGTCGGCAGCGCGCAGATCAGCTCCTCCACCTCGATCACCCGGGTCTGCACGCCCGGGGTCGGCGAGCCGACCTGGTTGACCGGCAGCCGCACGAAACCCAGGTCCAGCGAGCCGTCGGCGACCTTCGCCAGCGCCACGTTCGCGTAGGTCTGGCCGCGCATCACGAGCTCCAGGCCGGGATGCGCGGCGCGCACCGCGCGGGTCAGCCGGGGCAGCGACTCGTGGCTGGAGGCGCCGGCGAAGCCGACGGTGACCCGCCCGTACTCACCGCGGCCGGCGGCCTTCGCGGCGCGCACCGCGATGTCGACGTCGTCGAGCGCCGTGCGGGCGGGCTCCAGGAACGACTCGCCGGCGCTGGTGAGCCGGACCGAGCGGGTGTTGCGCTCGAAGAGCTGGACGCCGAGCTCCTTCTCCAGCTGGCGGATCTGCTGGCTCAGCGGCGGCTGCGCCATCTGCAGCCGCTTGGCTGCGCGGCCGAAGTGGAGTTCCTCGGCGACGGCGACGAATGCGGTGAGGTAGCGCAGCTCCACGGTCGACCTCTGTTCACCCCGGA
This sequence comes from Saccharopolyspora sp. NPDC045941, assembly GCF_056431445.1. Lineage (NCBI taxonomy): Bacteria > Bacillati > Actinomycetota > Actinomycetes > Pseudonocardiales > Pseudonocardiaceae > Saccharopolyspora > Saccharopolyspora sp. NPDC045941. Next base: position 100,869 of record NZ_JBWKKU010000007.1, on the reverse strand, counting down.
ACCCGGGGAATCCATAAGAAATTACTCTTGATCCGACACTAATTCAGTATTAGACAGCTATCAATGCCGCCTGGCAATGTGCTGTGCATTCGAAGCGCACACCGAGGAGCCCCGACGATGCAGAACCCGGTCGCCAAGTCGACGACGCCGGTCCCCCGGCCCGACAAGACCATGACGATGCGGGACGCGATCGCCGCGTTCGTCCCGGACGGGGCGACGGTGGCGCTGGAGGGCTTCACGCACCTGATCCCCACCGCGGCCGGGCACGAGATCATCAGGCAGGGCCGCAAGGACCTCACCGTCGCGCGGATGACCGCCGACATCGTGACCGATCAGCTCATCGCCGGCGGCTGCGTCCGCAAGCTCGTGTCGTCGTTCGTCGGCAACTCCACCGCCGGCTCGCTCGGCGAGCTGCGCCGCCGCATCGAGACCGGGCAGCCCGCGCCGCTGGAGTTCGAGGAGTACAGCCACTACGGGATGATCTGCCGGTACCTCGCCGGCGCCCAGCGGCTGCCGTTCTACCCGCTGCGCTCCTACGGCGGCAGCGACGTGCCTGCGGTGAACCCCGGCATCCGCAAGGTGACCTCGCCGTTCCCGGGCCCGGACGGCGAAGCGGAGCAGATCTACGTGGTGCCGCCGCTGAACCCGGACGTCACGATCGTGCACGCGCAGCGCGCCGACCGGGCCGGCAACACCCAGATCTGGGGCCTGACCGGCATCCAGGCCGAGGCCGTCTACGCCGCGAAGCACGCGATCATCGTGGTGGAGGAGGTGGTGGCCGACGAGGTGATCCGCTCCGACCCCAACCGCACGGTCATCCCGGCGCACGCGGTGGACGCGGTGGTGGAGTGCCCGCGCGGCGCGCACCCGGCCTTCGCGCAGGGCTACTACGACCGGGACGGCGACTTCTACCGCAGCTGGTCGCACATCAGCAAGGATCCCGAGCGGCTGCAGGTCTGGCTGGACGAGTGGATCCGCGGCACCCGCGACCACGCCGAGTACCTCGAGAAGCTCGGCGCCGAGCACTGGGCGGGCCTGGCGGTGGGCGAGGCGTGGAGCGAACCGGTCAACTACGGGCGCCGGCTCTGACGGGCAGAACGAAGGGATTTGTCGTGATGAACGCTGTATCCACCAGTTCGACGGTGTCCACCGGTTCGACGGTGTCCACCGGTTCGACGGGGTCCACTGTGGCCGTTACGTCCTCCGAGCTGCTCGCCGCGGTCGCGTCGCGGGAGCTGGCCGGCAAGAACACCGTCTTCGCCGGGATCGGGCTGCCGACGCTGGCGGTGTCGCTGGCTCAGCTGACCGTCGCGCCCGGCATCGAGATCGTCTACGAGTCCGGGGTGTGCGGGGCGCACCCGTCGCAGCTGCCGGAGACGATCGCCGACGCGGTGCTGATCACCGATTCCGAGGCGGTGCTGCCGATGACGGCGCTGTTCGGCTACGTCCTGCAGGGCGGCCGGATCGACGTCGGGTTCCTCGGCGCGGCGCAGATCGACAGGTGGGGCAACCTGAACTCGTCGGTCATCGGCGACTGGCACGCGCCGAAGGTGCGGCTGCCCGGCTCGGGCGGGGCGATGGAGGTGATGGCCAACTCCCGCGAGGTGTTCGTGGTGATGCGCCGCCACGACCCGCGTTCCTTCATGTCCGAACTGGACTTCTGCACCTCGCCGGGCCCGGACCGGGCGCTGCAGGACGGGATCCGGCCGCTGGGCGCGGGCGTCACGCGGGTGATCACCGACCTCGGCATCCTGGCGCGCGACGGTGTCGGCGAGGAGCTGCGGCTGGTGGCGACGCACCCCGGCGTCACGGTGGACCAGGTCCGCGCGGCAACCGGCTGGGGCCTCCAGGTGGCCGATGAGCTGACCACCATCGAGCCGCCCACGGCGGCGGAACTCCGCCTGCTCCGCGAGGACGTCGACCCGGACCGGGTCTACCTCCGCTGACCCGGCTCGTGAGCACTTTGGACCGCTGCAACAGCCCGAAGTGCTCACGAGTCCCGATCATGCTCCCGTCTGCACCTGGAGCAGGGTCTTGCCGATCACCTGGCGGTTCTGCATCGCCGCGTGGGCGTCGGCGGCGCGCTCCAGCGGGAAGGTCTGGCCGATGGTCGGGGTCAGCAATCCCGCCGCCGCTCGGGAAAGCGCTCGTTCCTTGCGCGGGCGCGCGGTCGCCGCGAAGCCGAAGAGCTGGTCGAGGCCGATCACGGTGACCTCACGGCGCTCGGCCTCCGCCCCGTCGATCTCGCTCGGCGTGCCGCTGGAGGCGCCGTGCACCGAGAACCGCCCGCCGCGCGCGGTCAGCTCGAACGCCTCCCGGCCGATGGTTCCGCCGATGCCGTCGAAGACCAGGTCCGGGCCCCGGCCGTCCGTCGCCGCCAGGACCTGTTCGCGCCAACCGGATTCCGAGTAGTCGACCGCCAGCTCGGCTCCCAGCGAGAGCACCAGCTCGCGCTTGCGCTCGCCCCTCGCCGCGCCGATGACGCGCGCGCCGGCGGCGCGTGCCAGCTGCACCAGCAGGCTGCCGACGCCGCCACCGGCTGCCTCGACGAGCACCCACTCCCCTGGCTTGATCGCCGCGTTTTCGGCCAGGCCGATCGCCGTGGCGCCGTCGTCGAACAACGCCGCCGCCTCCGCGAGCCCCAGCCCGTCCGGGACCGGGAACAGCGCGTCCTCGTCGGCTACCGCCTTCTCGGCGTTCCCGCCTAGCCCGTCGGCGGTGTGCGCGACCACCCGGCGGCCGATCCAGCTCGCGTCGACGCCGTCGCCGGCCGAAAGCACCGTTCCGGCCACCGTCGCGCCGGGCACGTACGGCAGCTCCGGCAGCGGTGGTCCCGGCGAGAAGCCCTGGCGCAGCTGGGTTTGGACGAAGTCGATGGCGGCGACCTCGACACCGATCACGACCTGCCCGGCACCGGCGACCGGATCGGGCGCCTCCCCCGCGACGAGCACCTCAGGCCCACCGAACTCGCTCACCCGCACAACCCGCATGACCGCTCCTCAGATCTCCGTCTCCTGCGCACCAATCTCCAACTTCGACCGCACCGGAGATCATCCGCCTGTGACGCGAATCTCAGATCGCCGAGAACAGTGGAGCCGGAGCCCGGCACGGGGCTCCGGCTCCACCGCGCGATCACATCGAGGACGGCAGCACCAGGAAGCCCCACGCCAGGATCGGGCCGGCACCCACGATTCCCGCGGTGTAGCCGATGATCTGCTTGTAGAAGCGATCCCGGTCCACGCCCCGGGCGTTGCTGAGCACCAGGGCTCCGTTCGTCGAGAACGGCGAGGTGTCGACGATCGTCGTGGAGATCGCCAACGCCGCCACCAGGCCGACCGAGCTGATGTGGCTCGCCAAGAGCAGCGGCACGGCGATCGGGATGATCGCGGTGAGGATCGCCGTCGAAGAGGCGAACGCCGAGACGATCGCGACCACGAAGCACAGCAGGAGGGCCACGAACAGCGGCGCGCCCATGCCCGCCGCGCCGTGCGAGACGGCCTCGATGGTGCCCGCCTTCTCCAGGATCTCCACGTAGGTGACCATGCCCGCGACCAGCAGGATCGTGGACCAGCTGATGCCCTCGACCGCCTTGGACTGGTTCTTGATGTCGACCAGCGTCAGCGCGGTGGCCGCCAGCAGCGCGAGGAATCCGATCTCCAGGTGGAACACCAGGGCACCGACGACCAGCCCGGCCAACGCAACGAGCGTGACTCCCTGCCGCCAGGTGAGCTTGCCGGTCGACAGCTCGGGTTCGTCGGCCTCGGCGGGCGCGACTTCCTGGGCTCGCCGCTTGGCGAATCCGCCCAGCAGGAAGAAGGTGATCAGCGACAGCAGGAAGTTGAAGCCGAAGCTGGCCAGGAACAGCAGGTGCGGCGCCACGTGCAGCGGCGTCTCGTCGACCATGCCCAGCACCAGGGCACCGGACACGGCGATCGGCGAGAACGCACCGGCGTGCGCACCGCTGATCACCATCATGCCGACCATCAGCTGGCTGATGCCGAAGCGGTAGGCGAAGTTCATGCCGACCGGCGCCAGCAGCGCCACGGCTGCCGGGGTGAACGTGCCGAACGCGGTGAGCACGGCAGCCACCGCGAACAGCACCCACGGGATCAGTGCGGCCTTGCCGCGCACGAGTCTGATCCCGGCGCGCACCAGCACGTCGATCGTGCCGTTGCGCTGGGCGACCGAGAACAGGTAGGTGACACCGACGATCGTCACGAACAGCGAGACGGGGAAACCTTCGAAGATCTCGTCCTCGGACAGCCCCAGCGAGGCGGTGCCGACGACGAATGCGCCGATGAAGGCGAGGATCCCGATGTTGATGGGCAGCACGGTGGCCACGACGAACATGACGCCGAGCGCACCGATGGAGATCATTTCGGCAGACATCGTTGTCCTATGCGGTTGGGGATCGGGCGGATGTTAGGCCGGGATGAGGTCCGGAACCAAGATGTCGGCGTCGCAGAGGATGCGAGCGGCTCGCCGAACGGTGACCCGGCGGGGCGTTGACCCGGCGAGATCACCGCAGGTGACGGCGACGACACCGGCCGGAGTTCCGATTCGCAGCGTCGGGCCAGCGCTCGCCGACGCACCACTCACGACGGTTCCGCCGAGGAGGTTCGCCACGGCGATGCCTACGGCGGAGGTGAGTCCGATGGCCGGGTGCGGCACATTCATGGACAGCATCCGCACGGCCACGTCGTAGTCTTCGGCGGCGATCTCGTCGCCCATGGTCGTCCGGTAGGCCGCAGGTTTGCCGACGATGCCGACCTTCGGCACGGCGTCGCTCGGCTCGGCACCGGGTTCGGCCAAACCCATGCGGCGCGCAGCCTCGTGCCGGACCGCGCGCAGCGGGGCGACGAGCTCTCGCATCTCGGCCAGCGATTCCGCCGCGGTGCAGCCGATTCCGGCGGCGTCGAGCAGCGCCATGGGCGCGCCGGCGTCGATCATGCTTACCGTCGCGGGGAGTCCGCCCCAGGTCAGCTGGTCGGCGACCCCGCCGGCCGGGATGACCGATCCGGTGGTGCGTCCGGCCGGGTCGAGGAAGGTCAGGCCGACCGCCACTCCCCCGGCCCGGGTGCCCGGGACCGTCTGGGTGCCGAACTCGTGGACGTGGCCGCCGGTGGTGTCCACTTCGGCCTCCAGGACGGCGCCGGTGTTGGTGTTGCGCAGCACCACGCGGGTGAGATCGCCGGTCACGGGCACGAAGCCGCGGGTCACGGCCCACAGCGCGATCGCGGTGGCGCAGTTGCCGCAGTTGCTGCCCCATTCCACCCTCCCGATCCCGATGCCGACCTGGCCGAACAGGTACTCGACGTCGACTCCAGGGGAGTCGGAGGCTCGGACGATGGCCGCCTTCGAAGTAGTCGGGGTCGCGCCGCCCACGCCGTCCAACTGCACCGGGTCGGCGGCCCCGTAGGCGTTGACGAGCAAGCCTTCGAGACTGTCCACAGTGGATACCACAGTGGCGGGGAGCGTCGACTCGTCGAAGAGCCAACACTTGCTGGTGCCGCCGCGCACCAGCGTTGCGGATACGTGCACTGGAACGTTCTTCCTACTCAGGTGGGTTCGTCGGCGTTCACCCTGACAAGACCGAGCATTCAGTACAATGTTCAAATCCTTACGCTGGCTTAAGCAGCGCTAATAGCTGGCCCGGCGGCCCGGGCCGGCGGGAGGGAGCCCCATGCTGGACGTTCGGCGCGTGTTGTTGCTGGTCGAGGCCGCCGATCGCGGCTCCCTCACGGCGGCCGCCGAGTCGTTGATGATCACGCCCTCCGCGGCCTCCCAGCAGATGTCCCGGCTGGAAGCGGAGGTCGGCCAACCGCTGCTGTACCGGCTGCCCCGCGGCGTGCAGCTCACCGACGCGGGCCGGGCGCTCGCCGAGCGCGGCCGCGCGATCCGCCGCGAACTGCGCGGCGCGCAGGCGGATCTGGATTCACTCGCCAGGTTGGACCAGGGCACGTTGCGGCTGGGCTCGTTCCCGACGGCCAGCGCCTCGCTGCTGCCGCTGGCTTTAACGCGCTTCTCCCGCAAGCACCCCGGAATGCGCACCAGCGTCCGCTCGGCGCTGTTCGCCGAGCTGATGGAGTTGTTGCACACCGGCGAAATCGAGCTCGCGATGCTGTGGGACTACGAGTGGGGCCGCATCGACGACACGTCGCTGGAAGTCGACCACCTGCTGGACGACCCGACGGTGCTGGTGGTGCCGGCGAACTCGGAACTGCTCGACGAACCCGCCATCGGGCTGGCGGACCTGGCCGAGCACAAGTGGATCATCCGCGCGGACAACCACCCGGTGGCCGAGGTGCTGCGGCGCAGCTGCCGGCTTGCCGGGTTCGAGCCGATGATTTCCTACGAATCGCATGACTACCAGGAGGCGCAGGCGATGGTCGCGGCCGGTCTCGGCATCGCGATCGCGCCGCGGCTGGCCCTGACCAACCGTCGCCACGACGTGCGGCTGGTCAACTTCGCCACCGACGTCCCGGCGCCGACGAGACGAATCCTGTTGGCACGGCTGGCGAACCGAACGCCGACCCCGGCGACGGTGGCGATGACGGAGATCCTGCACGCGGTGTCGCAGAAGTTCACCGACACCAACCTGCACCTCGCCCAGCTCGGCACCGTCCGGGCGAGGAGCACGTCATGAAGTCCACAATGGATGCCCGCGCACGGGAGCAGCCAGGCTCAGCGGACGTTGCGGCGGAGGCGGACCCGGTAGGAGTAGTGCTCCGGCAGGAAGTAGCTGACCGCCAGCTCGACGGGCTGGCCCGTCGTCGACTGGTACATGCGGTCGATCCGCAGCAGCGGCCGCTGCTGCTCGCAGCCGAGGTGTTCGGCGATCTCCGGGGTCGCCAAGCCCACCGTGATGCTCTGCTCGGCCTCCGCGATCGGATCGGTCAGCCGGTCGTCGAGCAGCCCGATGATCGTCACGCCGCTGCGCGCGCCGGGCTCGGTCAGCTCCGGCACCGATTCGACGAGCTTGCCCACCGCCGGCGGCAGGAACACCGTCGTCAGGCAGAACGGCACGTCGTCGTGCAGCCGCCGGAACTCCAGGGTGTGCACCCGGTCGGACTGCAGCCGCAGGCGGCCCGCGGCGTCCAGGTCGACCTGCTGGCGCAGCGGAGTGATCAGCTCCATCGTGGTGTCGATCGACAGGCCCATCAGGTCGTCGATGGAGCCGAACTGGCGCAGGTACTGCTCTTCCCGCGGTGCCGCGAAGGTGCCGCGCCCCGGGATCCGGTAGACCATGCCCTCGGCGACGAGGTCCTGGAAGGCGCGGCGGACCGTCTGCCTGCTGACGCGGTGCGTCTCGGCGAGCTCCGCCTCGGTGGGCAGCCGTTTGCCCTCGGGGTAGTCGTGCTGCAGGATCGCCGCCCGCAGCTCCCGCGCCAGGCGCAGGTACGCGCTCTCCCGGCCATCGGTCCGCTGTGCCACCGTCACCTCCCGGCTTGTCGCTCCTGACCGTAGCGGAAACTCGTGGGCGCTCGTTCCGGCTCTTACCGGAGCGAGCGCTCACGAACTCCGCGAGACGAGTCTGGAAACGGGCTCTCAGGCGTCGAGGCCGCCGCGTTTGACCAGCTGCGCCGCGATGACGTTGCGCTGGATCTCGTTGGTGCCCTCGCCGACGATCATCAGCGGCGCGTCGCGGAAGTAGCGCTCCACGTCGAATTCCGTGGAATAGCCGTAGCCGCCGTGGATGCGCACCGCGTTCAGCGCGATCTCCATGGCCACCTCCGAGGCGAACAGCTTGGCCATCCCCGCCTCCATGTCCACCCGGCGGCCCGCGTCGTACTCCCGGGCGGCGTGCAGGGTGAGCTGGCGGGCGGCGGTGAGCTTGGTGGCCATGTCCGCCAGGTAGTTGCCCACCGACTGGTGCTGCCAGATCGGCTTGCCGAAGCTCTCCCGCTCCTGGGCGTAGCGCAGCGCGTCCTCCAGGGCCGCCTTGCCCACGCCCAGCGCGCGGGAGGCGACCTGGATGCGGCCGGTCTCCAGGCCCTTCATCATCTGCGCGAAGCCCCGGCCCTCCTCGGTGCCCAGCAGCGCCGATGCCGGTGCGCGGTAGTCCTCGAAGGACAGTTCGCAGCTCTCCACGCCCTTGTAGCCGAGCTTGGGCAGGTCGCGGGAGACGGTCAGGCCCGGGCCGTGCTCGACGAGCAGGATCGAAATGCCCTTGTGGCCGGGCTTCGCGGCTGGGTCGGTCTTGCACATCAGCGCGATCAGCTCGGACCGGCGCGAGTTGGTGATCCAGGTCTTGGCGCCGTTGACGACGTACTCTCCCCCACCGTCCTTGCGGGCGTTGGTGGTCATCGCCTGCAGGTCGGAGCCGCCGCCCGGCTCGGTCAGCGCCATCGTCGCGCGGATCTCGCCGGTGGCCATCTTCGGCAGGTACTTGCGCTTCTGCTCCTCGGTGCCGAAGTTCAGCAGCAGCTTGGACACCACGGTGTGGCCGCCCATCGCGCCGGCCAGGCTCATCCAGCCGCGGGCCAGCTCCTCGACGATCAGCACGTAGCAGGGCGTGGAAACCGGTGTGCCGCCGTACTCCTCGGGGATCGCCAACCCGAAGATGCCCAGTTCCTTCATCTTCTCGATGAGGGCCTCCGGGTAGGTGTTGGAGTGCTCCAGCTCCTGCACCACGGGCTTGACGGACTTGTCGACGAAGTCGCGCACCGTTTCCACGGCGAGCTTCTCGTCGGCGCTGAGGATGTCCAATGTGCTCAATGCATCGCTCCCTTGCCGTGCCAAATCCTCACTCGACCGCTCCGGTGCGGGGGAACGTCCGCTGCAGCAGCTCGCGGACGGACTTCCAGTCCGCCGCCGCCAGCAGCCCGGGCACGTCCTCGCCGCAGGCGGTGAACTTCTCGCGCAGTTCCGCTTCGGTCGGCGGCCGCGACGGCGCGCCCGGCGGCTGCGCCAGGCTCACCCTCAGGGCCGGCCCGTCGTGTTCGACCTCGATGTCCACCTCGCCGGTGAGCAGGCCCTCCTCGCCCGGCGTGTAGGACACCTCGACCTGCCGCAGCAGGCTCTGGGCGCTCTCCCGGCTGACGGCGTCGTCGGTGAACGCGGCGAAGTCCGGGTAGTGGTCGAGCAGCGCGGTGGCCACCGCGTAGGGCAGGCTGAACTTGCCCTCCAGACCGGTGCCGGGCCGGTCGTGGATCAGCGGTTTGACCGTCGGTTCCGGCGTGCTGACGCGCACGCCGCGCACCGCTCCCCGGATGTCGTGGCGGATGTCGCGCAGCGCGGCGATCGGCCGCTGCATCGCGTAGCAGCAGGGGTAGACCTTGATTGCCAGGCCGCCGGGCACCGCCGGGCCCGCCAGGTCCAGCCGGCCGGTGCCGCCGACCAGGTCCAGCCAGGCGTCCAGCGCGCTCGGGTCCGCCGTCGCGCCCGCCCGCGCGAGCTCGGCCGCGCGGACCCCGGCCTGCGCGGCGAACCCGACCTGCAGCGACTTCCCGTGGGTGCCGAAGGCGTTCTGCACGCCGCCCGCGGCCGGGACGGCCAGCGCCATCGCGGTCGCCAGCTGCTCGGTGTACAGGCCCAGCGCGATTCCGGCCGCGACCGCGGCGGCCGGTGCGCCGGCCGTGCAGGTGGCGTGCCAGCCGGCCGAGTAGTGCGACCAGCCCAGTGCGCTGCCCAGGCGCGCCATCACGCCCGCCCCCGCCAGGTACGCCCGGGCGTCGCCGCCGGTGGCGAGCACGACCGGGACGGTCACGACGCTGATGTGCGTGGTCGACTCGATGTGCAGGTCGTCGAAGTCCAGCACGTGACCGATGGCAGCCCAGCGCGCCGCGTCCGGCAGCCCGGCCGCGATCCCGGTCAGCGGGTGGTTCCGGGCGGCCAGGGTGACCGCGGCGGTGTCGACGAGGGAGCGCTGGGCGAGCGCGAGATCCTCCGCGCTCGGTTCGAGCTCGGCCGCCCACTGCGCGAGGGACTCAGCGATGGATGCCATTGGGACCTTTCCGCCAGCGCGCCACGCCCTGCGGCGTCGCCACGTCGATCAGCCGGACGTCAACCTTTGTACGGCCAAATACATCGCCCGGTCAAGACCCGGCGCCATCCGCCGGAAACCGCGACTTGTTGGTGGAATCACCGCCGACTCCGCAACCTCGTCGTTGACGCCGCGCGGCGGTGGGCACAGACTTGCCCACAGTTTGTACGGCCCAATCAGCGCAGCGGCCGGGCCGGCGCAGGCCCGGACCGGAAGGAGGACCCGTGCCCGGTCTCGACACCTACCTGCAGGGCTGGCGACCCGAGCCGCTGGCGGAGGCGGACGCGCTGTCCCCCGAGCCGTCGCGGGCGCTGGCCGCGGTGCTGGAGACGCCGGCGGAGTTCGCCGATGCCGAGGCGCTGCCGCCGCTCTGGCATTGGGTGCACTTCCTGAGCTGGCCGCGGCACGACGAGCTCGGCCAGGACGGGCATCCGGCCGGCGGCCACTTCCTGCCACCCATCCCCGACCGGCGCCGGATGTTCGCCGGCGGCCGCCTGACGATCACCGGCCCGCTGCGGCTGGGCGTCCCGGCCGAGCGCACGTCGTCGTTGTCCGACGTGGTGGTCAAGCAGGGCCGTTCCGGCGAGATGGCGTTCGTGACGGTGCGCGGCGAGTACCGGCAGGACGGCGAGGTCCGGTTCGTCGAGGAGCAGGATTTCGTCTACCGCAGCGGCGAAGGCGCCGCCAAGAGCCCGAACGCGCCGCGCCCCACCTCGCTGCCCGTCTCGGATGCGGCATGGCAGCAGCCCTTCACCGGCGACCCGGTGCGACTGTTCCGGTTCAGCGCGCTCACCGCGAACTCGCACCGCATCCACTACGACGCGCCGTACGCGCGCGACGTCGAGGCGTACCCGGGCCTGGTCGTGCACGGCCCGATCCTGGTGCTGCTGATGAGCGAGCTGGCCCGGCAGCGGGAGCCGGAACGCGAGATCGCGAGCATCGCCTACCGGCTGCGGCGCCCGGTGTTCGCCGGCGATCCGGTGCTGGCCTGCGGCGGGCCGGACGGGAACATGACCGTGCGGACCGAGCCGGACGAGGTGATGGCCGAAGCGTCGGTGACCTTCCGCTGACCCGTCCAGCCCCGCATCCCTCCGTCGCCGTGCTGTGTACGCATCGATCCACAGGCCATGGTGGTACCGGGGTGGTGTTTGGCCGAATGGCACATCGGAGGTGAGGGCGTTCGCTACCGTGCGGACGGGCGGAGAAGTCGGGAGAGGCGATGGATGAGTCCGGGACGCGTTACGACGCGTTTCTGTCCTACAGCCATGCGGCGGACCGACGGATCGCGCCAGTCGTGCGGCGGGGTTTGCATCAGTTGGCGCGGCAGTGGAACCAGGTTCGGGCGTTGCGGGTCTTTCAGGACAAGGAGAGCCTCGCCGCCAATCCCGACCTGTGGGACACCATCGACAAGGCGTTGCGCGGGTCCCGGTTCTTCATCCTGTTGGCCTCGCCGGAGGCCGCGGCTTCACCTTGGGTAAGGCGGGAGGTCGAGTACTGGCGGGCGGAACGGGAGCAGGGCACGTTTCTCATCGCCTTGACCGGTGGGGAGATCGTGTGGGACGACGCCGCCGGGGATTTCGACTGGGGACGGACCACCGCGTTGCCCGAGGCGCTGCGGAGGTGGTTTCCCGCTGAACCGTTGTGGGTTGACCTTTCCTGGGCTCGGAACGAGCCGGAGTTGTCGGTGCGGCACAGTCGGTTTCGGTTCGACGTCGCGACGTTGGCGGCTCCGGTGCACGGCAAGGCCAAGGAGGAGCTGGACAGCGAGGACGTTCGGCGATACCGGGTCGCGACGCGGATGCGTCTGGGAGTCTCGACGGCGTTGACGGTTTTGCTCGTCGCCGTACTCGGGTTGGGTGTGCGGACGATTCTCCAGCAACAGGAGGCGATCGAACAGGGACGGCAGGCGTTGTCCCGGGCGGTGGCGGCGAAGAGTGAACTGATGGGCGACAGCGATCCGGAACTGTCTCGGCTCCTCGCGCTGGCGGCGTGGCGGGTCGGTGGGACGCCGGAGGCCGAGGCGGCGATGTTGCAGACGGCCGCGCGTCCCGGCGTCGGCCGAATCGTCAGTGGCGACAGTGTCGAGGCTGTCACGTTCAGTCCGGACGGCAAGAGCCTGGTGACCGGTGGCGACGCCGTCCGAGTGTGGGACACCGCCACGCGGCGGCAGGTCGGCGAGACGATCAACCCCCACGAGGGCACCACCGTGGAGACCGTGCAGTTCAGCCCGGACGGCAAGACATTGCTTACCGCAGGGAAAGGGCCGTCCGCGCAGTTGTGGGACATCGAGACCGGCAAGCGGTCGGCCCAGCCCTACCAGGAAGACACGACTTCTCCGTGGCGGCACGCTTCGATCAGCGCGGCGTTCAGCCCGGACGGCGCGAGACTCGCCCTCGGCGATCCCGGCCACGGCGTGACGCTGTGGGACATCGCGAGCAAGAAGGCGGTCCAGACCGTCGAGACACCGCAGGTCGACCCGTTCCAGCGCAACACCGTGCGGCCGTCGGTCGCCTTCCACCCCAGCGGTTCCCTGTTCGCCGCGCTCGGCACGGACGGCGCGGTCCGGTTCTGGGATACCGCGACCGGCATCCAGCTGGGCGAACCGCTGCCGGCCCACTCCGGTGACAACGCGAGCCTTGTCGGCCCGGTGATCGTGTTCAGCCCGGACGGCGCCCTATTCGCCACCGGAGGCACGGACGGCACGATCCGGTTCTGGGACACCACCACCCGTCAACCGGTCGGCGCGCCCCTTACCGGCCACACCAGACCCGATCGCACGTCCCTCGCGCAGTCGCTGGCATTCAGCCCCGACGGGCGCATGTTCGCAGCGGGCAGTGAGGATGGCACGGTTCGCCTCTGGGACGTTCGCACCCGCAACCTGCTTGGCGCACCGCTGAGCGGTCACACCCGCGCCGTCACGTCGCTGGCGTTCAGCCCGGACGGCCGGACGCTCGCCAGCGGCGCGCGGGACGGCACAGCGCGGCTGTGGAACGTGGCCGAACACCTCCAACTCGCCCACCCGGCGATCGAGCACTCGGGCATGCTGTACGCGCTCGCGTTCAGTCCTGACGGCGAGACTATCGTGACCGGCGGCGACAACGGCGAGACCGCTGGCGACCAGCGGAGCATGGAAGTATGCGGCCACACCGGTTGGGGTGTCTGCTACGTCGACCGCGGCCAGTTGATCACGATCGGCGGCACGACTGTGCAGTTCTACCGCCCACTCGACACACCACCGCCGCCCGCAGGACCGCCGCGCACGCTCATGCTGTGGGACGTGGCGCAACGCAAGGCGGTCACCGACCTGCCGACCCACGACCGTACTCCGGTGCTGGCGGTGGCGTTCAGCCCGGACGGCGCGACCGTGGCTGCCGGCGGCATGAACAGCGGCGAAGGCGACGGCACCACCCTGTGGGACCACGCCAACCGCACCCCGCGTACGCAGCCGCTGCCCGACGAGCTGTCGCTGGTCCGCGCCGCAGCGTTCAGCCCGGACGGTGGTGTGCTCGTCACCGCGGGCATGAACCAGGGCGACAAGCCGACCGGGCTCACGTTCTGGGACGCCAAGAGCTACGAGCGGCTCAGCGCTATCGACGCCGGGAACACCGTCTACGCGGTGGCGTTCAGCCCCAACGGGTCGATCTTGGCCACCGGCGATCACCAAGGCGAGGTCCGGCTCTGGGACACCGGCACGAGGCAGCCGATCGGCGAAGTGTTGAAAGGCCACACCGGACCGATCGGCACGCTGGCCTTCAGCCCGGACGGCACGCGACTGGCCAGCGCGGGCGACGACGGCGCAATCCGGCTGTGGGACGTGTCCACCCGCCAGATGACCGGCGATCCCCTGGTCGGGCATTCTGGTGCGGTCTACTCGCTGGCGTTCCACCCGGACGGCCGGACGCTGGCCAGCGGCGGCGGGGACAACTCGGTCCGACTGTGGAATGTGTCGGCACGCAAGCAGATCAGCGCATCGCACGTCGGCCACCGGCAACCCGTCCGCGCGATCGCGTTCAGCCCGGACGGCAAGATCTTGGCCAGCGCTGGGGAGGACGCAGCCATCCGGTTCTGGGACGTCCGGGCCGCCGAAGATGTCCCCGCAACGCTGTGCGAGACCGCTCGGCGCACCCTCACCCCCGACGAGTGGAACCGACATCTGCCTGGGGCGGACTTCCTGGACGTGTGCCGGTCACGGTAGTTCGAAGTCGAGCAGGGCCGTACCGAAGCAGTCGGTGTCGCGGGCGGCGCACGCCTCCGATCGCGCTGTCGCCGCAGGTCAGCGGCGAGATGCGATCAAGGGGCGACCCTGCCAGACTAGAACGCGTGTTCGAGTACTTGCTTGCGCAATCACCTTCGTCCGTGCGGGGCCGAAGGCGGTGACCACGCAACGACAGCTCTACCAGCGCCGCGCCGACCACGACCGCATCGCGCGGGCCGCCGAGTCGGTCCGCCGCCACGCCCGCAGGCAGCAGGCCGAGAGCGCGGTCGGCCGCGCGCCGATCGTGCCCGCCGACAGGTACGTGCTGGTCGGCTTCCTGGACGAGCTGGCGCTCGCCGCCGGCCGCGGCCAGCTGCCCGCCGACGTCCTCAGGGTCGGCCTCGAACTGTGCGAGAAGCTCATCGCGGAAACGCGGCAGGAGGACCCCGGCTGATCGATCAGGCGGAGAAGCGGGCGACGTAGCGCTTCTGCCAGGGCGTCTCGACCGCGTGGGAGTTGTAGTACTCCCGGACGTAGGCGACCGCTTCGCCCGCCGGGACGCCGTCGATGACTGCTAGGCAGGCCAGCGCCGTGCCGGTCCGGCCCCGCCCGCCGGCACACGCGAGCTCCACCCGCTCGGCATCGGCGCGTTCCCACGCTTCGCGCAGGACCTCGCGCGCCTGCGCCCGGTCGCCGGGCAGGCGGAAGTCCGGCCAGCGCAGCCAGCGGCTCTCCCACTCGACCTCCGGCGGCGGCTTGCCGAGCAGGTAGACGCCGAAGGACGGCGCCGCCCCGGAAGGCAGCGGATTTCGCAGGCCGCGTCCCCTGACGAGGCGGCCGGACGGCAACCGGAGCACTCCAGCCCCGGCGGGATCCCACAAATCACCCACCCGGCCACCCTACGCGGCGGGCGTACTATCGTGGTGAGCCATCCGGATTCGCCCGTCGATCACATCGATGTCCACAGTGTCCGATCGGAATTCCCGTTGCCGCAGCGGGATCAGAGCCACACTTCGCCCTGGATGCGGGTGACCGCCGCGCCGCCGACCCAGATGGCGCCGTCCGGGTCGCGATCGATCACGACGCGGCCGTCCGCACCCACCGCGGTGCCCTGGTGGGCGGTGTAGTGCTCGGGGGCCTGCCCGGTGCCGATCAGCCACTGCGCGATCCCCGCGTTCAGGCTGCCGGTGACGGGATCTTCGATCACCCCGCTCTGCTCCGGGAAGAAGGCGCGCACCTCGAAGTCGTAGGGCGCACCCGCCGGATGCGGCCCGACAACGCCGATCTTGTGCGTTCCCGAGGGCAGTGGAACGTCCAGGACCGACTGCGCGCTGTCGAGCAGGACGGCAACCCATCCCGGCCCGTTGTCGACCCACTGCGCGTCGCGAATCGCTTCAGGCGCAAGGCTCAGCGCGCTCGCCAGCTCGTCCCGAAGCCGCCCGTCGACCGGGCCGGAGCGCAGCAGCGGCGGGGCGGCGAACGCGTATCCGGCATCGGTCCGGCGGACCTCGACGAGCCCCGCGGCGCACTCCTGGACGATCCGGTCCGGAACGGGTCCCGGCCGGCTGCTCGCCCAGGCGTGGCAGCTGCCCAGGGTGGGATGCCCGGCGAAGGGCAGCTCGCCGGACGGCGTGAAGATCCGCACCCAGTAGTCGGCGCCGGACTCGGTCGGCGGCAGGAGGAACGTCGTCTCGGAGAGGTCCGTCCACCTGGCGAACCGCTGCATCATGTCGTCGCTCAGGCCTTCCGCGTCCAGCACGACCGCGAGCGGGTTGCCGGTGTAGGCGGGGCCTGCGAACACGTCGACCTGGGCGAAACGCCGTGCTGTAGCGCCAGAAGTTGTCACGCCTCCCATCCTCGCAGGAGCGCCGCCGCGCGCGGCGGCGACGTGTTGTAGGCGAGGGTGCCGCCCGCGTGCTGCAGGCTGCGCGCCAGCGCGGCGGCGTGATCTCCGGCCTGCGCCAGGTGCGGGCCGACGGTCGCCCAGCTCGCCAGGTCCCGGCGGGCCTGTTCGGCCAGGCGGCCGAGGAGTTCGGCGATCGCCGCCAGGTCGGCGAGGACGACGACCGGATCACCGGCCGCGCCGAGCTCGGCGGCGCCCAGCGCGGTGCGGGCGTTGGCGATGTGCTGCTGCGGGTTCATGCCGGTCGCCCCCTCGACGGCCCGACTTCGGCGAACACCCGAATGTTCCCGCGCACCCCTGACAATTTTCGCGATTCCCGCCGGCGGACCACTTCTCGGAGTGGTCCTGGTCCATCGCGGTGACTGTTTTCGCAGGCGTTGACCGGATTCCGCCGCCTCAGTATGGTCCAGACCACACTGAACTCCGGGGAAGGCCCAGTCGATGAGCGGTCGTCGACAGGCCGGTCTCCTCCCGCTCCTCCGGCGCCGAGCGCCGCTCCGCCGACCGCCGATCCGGATTTCGGGGGGGTACGCCGGCCGGGAACACCGGCCGCACCGACAAGGAGCTGAAATGAACTCGAAGCGAAAGCTCGCCGCCGCTGCCGTCGGCGCGGCGATCGCACCCTTCCTGGTGGCGATACCCACCAGCACCGCCGGCGCGCACGGCTACATCGACTCGCCGCCGAGCCGCCAGGCCCAGTGCGCCGCCGGGACGGTGCCCTGCGGCGAGATCAAGTGGGAGCCGCAGAGCGTCGAGGGCCCGAAGGGCCTGACCAGCTGCAGCGGCGGGAACGGCCGGTTCTCCGACCTCGACGACGACAGCAAGGGCTGGAAGGCCACGCAGGTCGGCAACACGGTGAACTTCAACTGGACGATCACCGCCAACCACTCCACCACGACGTGGGAGTACTTCATCGGCGGCAACCGGGTCGCGGTGTTCGACGACCACGGCGCCCAGCCGCCGGACCGCTTCTCCCACACCGTCGACCTCGGCGGGGTGAGCGGCCGCCAGAAGCTGCTCGCCGTCTGGAACATCGCCGACACCGCCAACGCCTTCTACGCCTGCGTCGACCTCAACGTGGGCTGACCGGCGAGGGGGCCCTGCGCCTCCGGGGTGCCGCCCGGAGGCGCACGGGCACGTCAGCCCAGCAGTGCCGTGACGGCGAAAAGCACCGGCACCGAAAGGATCGTGGACAGCAGGATCGATTCGCGCGCCAGCCGCACGCCCACGTTGTAGCGCGAGGCGTAGACGAAGAGGTTCTGCGCCGCCGGGAGCGCGGAAATCACCACCGCCGCGAACAGCGTCGCGCCCTCCAGCCCGAACAGGCCCGCGCCGATCGCCCAGGCGATCACCGGGTGCACCACCGACTTCAGGCCCACCGACAGCAGAACCGGCCAGCGTTCCGCGCCGCCCGCGGGCAACGAGCTGCCGCGCAACGAGATGCCGAACGCCAGCAGCACCGTCGGCACGGACAGGTGCCCGAGCAGGGTGATCGGCTCCAGCACCGGGGCCGGAATCCGCCAGCCGCTCAACGAGATCGCGACGCCGATCAGCGAGCAGATGACGATCGGGTTGCGGAACGGCGCGAGGATCCGCAGCCAGGCCGAGGAACGCTCCCCGCCCTGCGAGAAGTCGATCACGGTCAGCCCGATGGGCGTCATGACCAGCAGCTGGAACAGCATCACCGGCGCGATCAGGCTCGCGTCGCCGAGCACGTAAACGGCGATCGGGATGCCGAGGTTGCCGGCGTTGACGTAGCTGGAGCACAGCGCGCCGATGGTCGTGCGCCGGATGTTCCACCTGCGCAGCAGGCCGACCAGCACGAACAGGCCCGCCGCGGCGAACGTGCTCAGCGCGCTGACCAGCAGCGGGGTGGAGAAGATGATCGAGACGTCGGATTCCGAGAGCATTTGCAGCAGCAGCGCGGGAGTTCCGACGTAGAACGACAACCGGGTCAGCGCCTCGCGCGCGTTCTCGCCGAGCAGCTCGCCGCGACCCAGCAGGTAGCCGATCAGCACGATGGCGGCGATGACGCCGAAGCCCTGGATCACACCGGACACGACGCCTCCGCTTCCCGGTGCGCGCGAATTCCACAGTGGACGATGATGGCGGCCGGGCGGCGCCGGGCCACCCGCTCTCGAGCGCGAGGCATGCTTCGTCTTCCGGGCTGGTTCCGACTGGTTGGTTAGCGATCCTAAGCGATCTAGGTCGCCGCTACCCCGCCGGAATGGCGATGCTCACAGCCGATCACGCGGCGTCGTCGGCCGGAATCTCCTCGAGCGGGCGGATGTCGGTGCGCCCGGTCGAACTGGGCGCGCCGCCGGGCAGCTTCACCGCCTTCGTCAGCGGGCCCGGACTCCAAAGCCCCCAATGCGTTTCGCGGTGGACCTCCATCGCGGCCTCCGCCGGCAACGCGTCCGCCTCGTAGGCGTCCACCAGGTACAGCGTGCCCCAGTCGCGGTGCAGGTCGCCCTTGAGGTAGGTCGGCATCGTCCGCACGCTGCCCGCCACGTTGAGCCAGCCGAACGGGCCGCCGGCGCCCGGCGCCGACCAGCTCTGGCCCATGTCGCGCATGATCCCGCCGCCGGCCACCCGGAACCGCGGCAGCTCGGCGACCCCGTTGTGCAGGCGCGCCAGGTTCAGGCAGGGGTGCACCAGCGCGGCGGTCCACTCCACGAAGGTCGGCGCGTCGCCGACCACCTGCGTCATGCTGGTCAGCCGCGGGACGCGCGGCGCGCTGACGGCGATCCAGCCGCCGGAATCGATCTTGCGGTCCACGGCGACCACCCGGACCTTGGTCGCGTCGCTCACGACGAACCGGCGGTCGAACCACATGCCGCTGAGCTGGGCAACGTCGACGCGGCCCAGGATCTCGAAGCCCTCCGGGGTGTCCCGGCCCCATTCGACGCCGAGCGCGTTCACGCCCGTCGCGTCGCCGCCGAAGGACAGCACCACCGGGGCCTCGCCGCTGGTGGCCTGCGGGGGCAGGTCGAACCACGGGGTGCGCAGCTCGCCGGTGAGCGGCCCGTCGGCGGCGTAGGTGCCCCACACCGGCGCGTCGTCGCCGCCGAACCCGAACGGCGGGGTCCAGTGCTTGCCCTCCGGGTAGCCGAAGCGGTGGAAACCCGTTGCGGTGGCGGCGAGGTAGTCGCCGGACTTCTGCTCGGTGCGGCGGCTCGCCGACACCGCGCTCTCGGTCCGCGGCTGGATGTGCGACTGCGCCAGCACGCCGCTGCGCGGATCGGTCTCGACGCCGACGTAGTCGGAGAGCCCGCAGCTGGAACCGGCGAGCTGCTTGACGTTGTCCGCGCCGAGGCTGTAGCCGTCGCGCTGCCGCTGCATGCCCGCCGCGAACAGCGCCACCTCGCCGACCAGCAGGACCGCGCAGGTGAACGTCAGCGGGGCGGCGCCGAGGCTGAGCACCCGCCGCCGCGCCTCCGGCGTGATCACCGGCAGTTCGTCGTGCCGCAGGTGCTCGACCATGGCGACGATGCCGGCGATCGCCGCGGCCGCCAGGAAGTACGTGCTCGCGCTGCGCCCGTCGAGGCTCGGCGCCCGGTCGAACCACGGCACACCCCAGCCGGAGACGTACCACCACGAGTTCGTGCCGGTGACCGAGAACGCGCAGATGACCATGAGGCCGGCGAAGAAACCGGCCCTGTTGCGCCGGGACCGCAGCACCGCCTCGCTCGTCGCCAGCGCCGTCAGCGCGGCCACCACCGCGCCGATCCCGGCGAGCATCCCGAAGTGGTGCGTGTGCTTCGTCGGGGTCATGGCCAGCACCACGAAGCTCAGCGCGGCGACCGCCAGCACGCGGCGGCTCGGGCCGAGCGCGGCGCCCCGGATCTTGTGCCGGCGCAGCAGCACGACGCCGCTGGCCACGATGCACAGGATGAGCAGCAGCACGGGGAACCGGCGCGTCAGCGACCCGTCCGGCCACGGCCCGAACAGCCGGTCGTAGCGGCTGAGCTCCTCGAACCACTGCTCGTTCGGCCCGAACTTGGTCTTCAGCGCCACCGAATCCAGCACGGACTGCAGCGTCTGGTCGAAGAAGACGCCGACCAGGATCACCAGCCCGGCCGCCGCGACGGGAGCCAGCACCGGCAGCGCGCCGCGTTCCCGCACCCGCTGCCACAGCATCCGGAGCAGCGGCTTGGCGGCCACGACGAACGGCAGGATCGCGACCATGCCGTGCGGGTTCGCCCC
Source organism: Saccharopolyspora sp. NPDC045941 (assembly GCF_056431445.1). Classification (NCBI taxonomy): domain Bacteria; kingdom Bacillati; phylum Actinomycetota; class Actinomycetes; order Pseudonocardiales; family Pseudonocardiaceae; genus Saccharopolyspora; species Saccharopolyspora sp. NPDC045941. Next base: position 80,580 of record NZ_JBWKKU010000007.1, on the reverse strand, counting down.
CAGGCCCAGCGCCGCCGCGAGCAGCCCGAGCGCGGCGGGCGTCAGCCGCCGGGTGGCCACGGCGCGTTCGACCGCGCACAGCGCGAGCAAGAAGAACGCCACGACGACCGGTTCCGGGCGGAGGCCGTTGTTGTACGGCAGCCAGAAGGCCAGGAACACCGCGGCGGCGGCCCAGCCAGCGGACTCGCTGCGGCGCACCTGCTGCCCGAGCCGCGGCAGCACGCCGCGGCTGACGAGCAGCCAACTGACGACGCCGAGGAACAACGCGGGCAACCGCACCCACGGCGTCGCGGGCGAGATCTGCACCCACAGCGCGTAGAGCTCGTAGAACCACCCGAACGGCGATTCCGGGTTGCCGAACCAGCGGAAGTAGTTGGTGACGTACCCGGCGCTGTCGGAGGCGCGCAGCATGGTCAGGATGTAGCCGTCGTCAGCGGTCATCGCACCGATCAACCACCACACGCCCAGCGCGCCGAGGACGACCACGTCGCGGACTTTCGGCCGCCACCACCGCTCGGACGCCCAGCGCGGCGCGCGGCGGACCTCCATGCGCCGCAACGCCACCATCGAGCCGAGGAACGCCAGGACGGCCAGCACCATCACGGCGACCTTCAGCGGCGTCGCCTGGGTCGCGAAGCGGTTGTCCACCCGCGCCTCGAAGGACAGGCCGCGGACGTCGTCGGCCGCCGCGTCGAGCTGCGAGTAGATGCCGGTCAGCTGGGGCCGGGTGTCGCCGGGCACGGCAGCCAGCGCGACGCCGCCCACCGCGGCCTGCATGCCGGCGGCGTCCGAGCGCACCGAGATCGAGCAGTCGCCCGCGGGCAGCGCGGCAGTGCCGGCCTGATGCCCCCTGGACCACAGCGCGACCTGCCCGCCGTCGACCTGCAGCGTGAGCCCGGTCAGCCCGCCGTACTCCGACGACGGGGCGTTGGTGGCGACCAGCACGCCGGGGCCGTCGATGCGCGCGTCCAGGCTGCGCGCCGCCGCGCACGGCACCTCCGCCGAGAGCCACAGCGGCGCGTGCCCGACCAGCGGCGCCGACACCGGTTCGGTGCCCCGCGCGGTCGGCCACCGCAGCGTCGTGATTTCGTGCTCGACGGGTAAGAACGGCACCGCGAGCGCCAGCAGCGCGGAGAACAGGCCCAGCACAGCCGCCCAGCGGCGCGCCGATTTCGACGCCGGTCCACGACGCGTGACCTGCACGGACCGCTCAGTCACGCGACCGCCACCTCTGCTTCCCGAAAAGTCCCAACCCGAAGAGCTTAGAGAGGCGCGCCGACGAACCGACAACCGGCGGAACCTCATCGCGCTACGCACCCGGACCGGTACGCAGTGCGATCTTCCCGCCGGCACTGGTGCTGCGAGGCGGTTCTCGGGGGCTGGGCTGTCCGGGTGGAAGCGGTCCACTGCGGACGACGCCTTCATTACCGTGATCAGCATGACTTTCACGTTGATCAAGGGCGCTTTCCGGATCATCGGCGCCTCGCCCGACGGCGACTCGATCCGCTTCTACCCGACCGACCCGAAGGCGTTCGCCAAGGCGGGCCTGTCCGTGCGGCTGAACTCGCGCGGCGGCGCCCAGCTCCGATTAGAGGGCATCGACGCGCTGGAGACGCACTACCGGCCGCAGGCGCGCGGAAGCGAGATGTGGCACCAGCCGGCCGAACTGGCGAACGCCGCCTCGGAAGCGCTGCTGCGGCACCTGGGTTTCACCGCTTTCGAGCGCAACGATGACGGTGCGGTCACGGCGAGCACCCCCGAAGAGGCGCCCGGCCACATCCTGACCCGGTTCGCGGACAAGTACGGCCGGGCGGTGGCCTTCGCCTTCCCCGGCCGGCGACCGGGCCGCTCCACCGATGGCGGCGAAGTCCACCTGGCCCCGAAGGGCCTGCAGGCGTCGGCGAACCACGCGCTGCTGACCGCGGGCCTGGTGTACCCGACCTTCTACTCCAAGCTGTTCCCCGACCTGCGCCAGAACATGGCCGAGGCCGCGATCGCCGCCCGGGACGCGAAGCAGGGCGTGTGGGCGGCGGACGCGACGCTGGAAGGGCTGCGGGTGCGCTCCCGCGAGCAGCTCCAAGACGAGGCGGTGCTGCTGCCGAAGCTGTTCCGGCGGCTGGCCGACTACCTCGAACTGGAGGAGTCCGGCGGGGCGTCGCTGGGTGGTTTCGCCGAGTACCTCGACACCCGCGACGACCGGCTGTTCACGGTCCCCGACGGCCACGCCACCGAGCTGGAGACCCTCGTCGAGGTCCGCCGCCAGAACATCCGCCTGACGGTCGAGCCGGAACGGATCGTCTTCACCGAGGCCTGATCACCGGCCCATCCCGATCAACGCGTCGGCGACGTCCTGCACGACGGTGCGGGTGTTCACCGGTCGCGCGAGCCAGGTGGTCATCGCCAGCGACAGGTCCCGCAACCGCCGCCACGGCCAGTCGGGCAGCTGCTGCGCCGCGGTGTGCCTGCCGACCAGCACCGCGTCGGCCCGCGCCGCCTCGGCGCAGGCCCGCGCGTGCGCGACGAAGTGCTGGAACATCCACTGCGGGCGCACGTCCGCGGCGGTGGCCGCGGCCGTCAGGCTGTCCTGCTGGGTCGGCACCTGCTCGCGGGAGTGCACCAGCACCCGCAGCCCGTCGAGGTCGGCGAGCCGCCAGTCGTCGTTGCCGGCCAGCGGGTGCGTCGGCCGGACCGCGACCCCGAGCGGTTCCTGCCACAGCAGCTTGGAGTCGTACTCGGCCGGCGGCGCCTGGTGCACGATGCCGATGTCGAGCCGGCCCTGCCGCAGCAGCAGGAGCTGCTCGGTGCTGCCCGCTTCGCGGTAGTTCAGGTCGCAGCGCGGCACCTCCCGCTGGAGCTCGCCGACGAGCCGCACCAGCCAGTCGTCCGGGACACCCGGCGGCACGCCGATCACCACGATCTCGCGCGGGGGCTGCGCCCCGGCGACGACGTCCCGGGTGGAGCGCTCCAGCGCGAGCAGCTGCCGGGCGTGCCCGAGCAGCGCCGAACCCGCCGCGGTGAGCGTCACGCCGCGCGGCGTCCGCTCGAACAGCGCCTGCCCGAGTTGCCGTTCGAGCGCCGCCATCTGCCGGGTCAGCGAAGGCTGCGAGACCAGGAGCTGTGCGGCGGCCTTGTTGAACGAGCCCTGCTCGGCGATCGCGAGGAAGTAGCGCAGCTGCCGAAAATCCACGTCCCCTCCCGGTTATAACCGTTGTTTTGTGCTTTGAAGCGGCGCAGCCGCTTAGCCCACCCTCGCAACTCGCACCGCCGCGGGTTCTCAGAGGCCTTCTCGCGAGGACAGCCCCGACGTGGTGAATCGGCATTCATGAGTCGGGGATCCCACAGCGAGAAGGCCTCTGAGGTTCCGCCACCCGCACCGCCAAGCAGAACGAGCCTGGAAACAAGTAGTTATAGCGCTGGAGCATAACTGGGGATACGTACTGGGACTTGGACCGGGCGGAGCGGGATGGCTTCTAATGAGTCGGCGCGCCCCTCCGGCGTCGCACGAACAAGCGCAAGACGAGGAATTTCGATGAAGCTCGGCGTGTACTCGATCTGCCTGCCCGACCTGACCCCGGCGCAGGCGGTGAACGAGGCGAAGGCCGCCACCTATTCGGGAATCGAATGGCGCATCGGCACTCCGCCCGGCGACGCCGGGGTGCCGGACTTCTTCACCAACAACCGGTGCACCGTCGCACCGACGCACGACGCCGTCGCCCGCGCGGCTGCGCTGTGCGAAGCAGCCCAGCTGCACGTCATCGGGCTGGGCACCTATGTGGACACCGGCGACCTCGACGGCGTGGCGCACGGGATGTCGCTGGCCCGGGCTTGCGGCGCGCCGTGGATCCGCCTTCGCGCGCCGTGGCGCAACGACGAGCCGTTCAGCGACCTGTTCGCCCGCGCCGTCGAGTTCTTCTCCGGTGTCGAGCGGCTTTCCCGGCGGACCGGGGTTCGCGGGCTGCTGGAGATCCACCAGCGCAGCATCGCGCCGAGCGCTTCGCTGGCCGAAAGGCTGGTCTCGCGCTTCGACCCGGACTGCGTGGGCGTCATCTACGACGCCGGGAACCTGGTCCTCGAAGGCTACGAGGACCACCGGATGGCCGTGGAGCTGCTGGGCCCGCACCTCGCGCACGTGCATGTGAAGAACGCCGCGTTCACCCGCCCCGACGGCGGCGGGGTCTGGCGGCCGCGGTGGACGCCGATCGACGACGGCGTGCTCGACGTGCCCGCATTCCTGCGGGTGCTCGCCGATGCGGGCTACGACGGCTGGGTGTCCGTTGAGGACTTCGGCACCGACCGGGCACCGGTCGAGGCGCTTCGACACAACGCGGAATTCCTGCGCCGCCACGGCGATTTCGCGCACTGATCCAGTTCGACCCGAAGGATTCGGAAGAGATGAATGCTGCTGACCGGCGCGTTGCGCTGGTGACCGGTGGCGCCGGCGCGCTCGGCGCCGCGATCGCCGCCCGACTGGCCGCCGACGGCTCCGACGTGGTGCTGCTCGACGTGGACGCCGATGGCGTCGCGCGCGAGGCCGCCCGGTTGCGGTCCGGTACCGACCGCCGCGTCGAGGGCTGGGCCGCCGATGTGTCCGATGTAAATTCCGTGGAACGCGCGATGACGCGGTTGCGGGACGAGTTCGGCCGGCTCGACCAGCTGGTCAACAACGCCGCGGTCAACCGGCGCGCCGATCTGGCTTCGGTCGGCCCGCGGGACTGGGATCCGGTGATGCGGGTCAACCTCTGGGGCCCGACGGCGTTGTGCCAGGCCGCCGTTCCGCTGTGGCGGGCCGCCGGGGCCGGCCGCGTCGTGAACATCTCCTCGCGGACCTGGCTCTCCGGCGGGCCACTGGCCTACACGGCGTCCAAGGCGGGCGTGGTCGGCCTGACCCGCGCGCTCGCGCTGGAGCTGGCGCCGCTGGACGTCACCGTGAACGCGGTCGCCCCGAGCATGGTCGTGACCCCGTTCACCAGGCAGGGCCGCAGCGACGAGGAATTCGCGGAATTCCTCGCGCGCCACCAGAAGATGACGCCGATCCGGCGGCTGGCCACGCCCGAGGACGTGGCCGGCGCGGTCGCCTTCCTCGCCTCCCCGCAGGCGGGCTTCATCACCGGCGAGGTGCTGCACGTCTGCGGCGGCGCGCAGCTCGCTCCCGCCCCGTGAGCGGATCCAGCACCCGAACCCTCAACGTGGAGGAACGACTGTGACGACAACCCAAGACCAGTCGACGGCCGCGGCCGTCGAACCGAGCAGGCGGCGCGCCTGGACCGTGCTGGCCGTGGTGGTGGCCTGCTCGGTGGTCGTGTTCCTGGACAAGGCCCTGCTGGGGCTGGTGGCGCAGCCGCTGAAGCAGGAGCTGCACCTTTCGTCGGCCGAGTTCGGCTCCATCAGCGGCGCGTCCTACCTGCTGTTCGGCATCACCTGCCTGGTCGTCGGCTTCCTCGCCGACCGAATCTCGCCGCGCTGGGTGCTGCTCGCGTGCGGGCTGATGTGGGCGCTCGGCCAGGTGCCCGCCCTGTTCGCGGTGACCGGCGGCGTGCTGTTCGCGAGCCGGCTGGCGGTCGGCGCGGCGGAAGGCCCGGCCCAGCCGATGTCGCACGTCACGGCGTACTCCTGGTTCCCCAACCACCGGCGCGGCCTGCCCGCGTCGCTGATCACCAGCGGCGCGGCCATCGCCAAGATCGCGTTCGCCCCGGTGGTCACGCTGATCATCGTCGCCTTCGGCTGGCGCGCCGGGTTCGTCACGGTCGGGCTGCTCGCGCTGGTGTGGAGCGCGGCCTGGCTGGCCGTCGGCAAGATGGGGCCGCACTCCACCGCCTCGGAAATCGCCGCCGCGGCTCCCGCCGAACGCGTTCCGTGGCGTCGTTTCCTGTTCAGCGGCACGTTCATCGGCGCGCTGCTCGCCTACTTCACGCAGGGCGCGCTGGCCGCGGTGATCTTCACCTGGTTGCCGTCGTACTTCCAGCACGGGCTCGGTTTCTCCGCGGCGGTCTCCGGTTCGTTGTTCGGCCTGCCGAGCGCGATGGCGATCGTGGCGCTGCTCGCGGTGGGCGCGGTCAGCGACCGGATGCTGCGCCGGGGTGTGCGCTCCCGCGTCGCGCGGGGTTTGTTCGGCGGGGCGTGCCTGGTGCTCGCCGGGCTGGTGCTGTGCCTGCTGCCGTGGGTCCACAGCCCGGTGCTGGCCGTGATCACGCTGATGATCGGCTACGGCGTGTCCACCACCGTGCAGACGGTCAGCAACCCGGTGGTCGCCGAGATCGTGCCGCCGGGTCAGCGCGCCGGGGCCCTCGGTGTGCTGACCGCGCTGGGCACGAGCGCGGGCGTGCTGAGCCCGATCTTCACCGGCAAGCTGCTCGACGTGGCCGAAACCCCGCAGGCCGGTTACACGCTCGCGTTCCTGGTGTTCGGCGGTCTCGTCGCCTTCGGCGGGCTGTGCTTCGCGCTGCTGGTGAACCCGGAGCGCGACGTGCGGCGCATCGCGCGGTAGGGGGTTCCGCCTCGTGTCTCCGGCCGGGCGAGAATGGGCCGGTCGGAGCACCAAGGGGGATGTCGTGGGCGAGCGCAGCGGGGCGGGAGCGCCGAGCGTGGCCTCCAGGCTGTTCCGGATCCTGGAGACCTTCTCGCCGGAGCGGCCGTCCCTGACGCTGTCGGCGATCAGCCGCCAGAGCGGCCTGTCGCTGACTACGACGCACCGCTTGGTCGGCGAGCTCGCCGGGTGGGGCGCGCTGGAGCGCGACGACGACGGCTGCTACCGCATCGGCCTGCGGATCTACGAGCTCGCCGCGCTGACGCCGCGCGGCACGTTCCTGCGCGAGGTCGCCATGCCGTTTCTCGGCGACCTCTACGAGGCCACCCGGCAGAACGCGCAGCTCGGCGTCCTCGACGGCCACGAGGTCGTCTACCTGGAGCGCATTTCCGGACGGGATGCCGTGCCGGTGGTGTCCCGGCCGGGCGGCAGGCTGCCGCTGCACGCCACCGGCGTCGGCCTCGTCCTGCTCGCGCACGCCGACCGCGAGTTGCAGGAGGTGGTGTTGGAAGGGCCGCTGAAGCGGTTCACGGATCTGACGCTCGCCGACCCGCGACGGCTGCGCGGGGTGCTGGCCGACGTCCGCAAGAACGGCTTCGCGATCAGCGACCGGCAGATCGAGCTCTCCACCCTCTCGGTGGCGGCCCCGGTCCGCGGCGCTGCGGACAACGTGATCGCGGCGCTGTCCCTGGTCGTCCCGGCCGAGACCAGCGACCCGATGACGCTGGTCCCGGTGGTCCGGGCGGCCGCCCGCGGCCTCTCCCGGGCCCTCGGCTCTCCCCGAGCCGCAGCCCTGCCCCCGACAGCCACCCACGAACGCTCCGGGCCGTGAGTCCGTCCGCAGCACCACCCGCAGCGGCGACGCCTCGCACTACTCCCAGCTGGCGCGGTGACCGGCTGAGCGGCTGAACACCCACAGCCGCATCACGGCGAAGCGGGTGGTGCCGCCGATGACGCTCAGCGCGGCGACAGCGGCGGCCTCCGCGACGCTGGAGGGATCTTCGACGGCCAGCCCGAGCAGGCCCAGCGCGATGTTGTTGGACACGCAGTAGAAGGCGAACACCGCGAGGGTCTGCAAGTGCATCCGGACCCGGTGCTCGTCGCGGGCGGCGAACGCGAAGTGCCGGTGCGCCGCACTGCTGGCCGCGGTCGTGATCAGCAGCGAGCAGAAGTTCGAGGCACCGACCGGGAAGATGCCCCGCAGCAGCACGTAGAGCACCGCGTTCGCCGCGGTGGCGAACACGCCGACGACGGCGAACAGCGCGGCCTGGCCGACGACGTCGTCGCGCTTGGCCGGACGAATCCGATCGACCGCACCGGGGGTGACCGCCTTCGGTTCGTGCGCAGCCACGCCCTTCATCGACCCCACTCCAACGCGACGGTTCAGATCTGCGGTCAAGCTAGTTCGGCCGTGCGGGAGGGCCGCATGAACAACCTGGGAGAACGCTGGGAACGGCGGCTGCCCTCCCGGGCCCACCGGTGCATGTGACCCATCGTGATCGACTCGTCACAGATCATGATTCGACCGATCTGGTGATCTTGGGGCCGACGAGCGAGGACGCCGTTCGGCGGCGGACCGATCGCGATCCGGCCCCTTGACTCCGGCCGACCGGGCACGCACACTCCCAGAAATTTGCGAAGTATACTTCCGCATTGAGGAATTGGGAGGCCGACGTGGCTCAGCCAACGTCGCCGGTCCGGCGCGGCCGCGTGTCGAGGGTGCTGTCCTCGCTGTTCGTCCAGGTGCTCATCGCAGCCGTCATCGGCATCGCAGTCGGCCACTTCTGGCCCGAGTTCGGCGGTGCCCTCAAACCGATCGGCGACGGGTTCATCCGGCTGATCAAGATGGTGATCGCGCCGCTGATCTTCTGCGTGGTCGTGGTCGGCATCGCCAAGGCCGGCGACATGCGTTCGGTCGGGCGGATCGGGCTCAAAGCGCTGATCTACTTCGAGGTGGTCACCACCGCCGCCCTCGCCCTCGGCCTCGTCGCCGGCAACCTCGTCCAGCCCGGCGCGGGGCTGGACATCGACCCGGCGACGCTGGACACCTCCGGCGTGACCGCCAAGACGCACGGCGAGCAGATGCCCGGTCCGGCCGAGTTCGTGCTGCACATGATCCCGGAGAGCGCGGTGGCGGCCTTCGCCGACAACGAGCTGCTGCAGGTCCTTCTGCTGGCGGTGCTGTTCGCCGCCGGGCTGCTGCACATCGGGATCGGGCGCGCACCGCAGGTGTTCGCCTTCATCGAGCAGACCGGCGAGATCATCTTCAAGATCATCGGCTACGTGATGCGGCTGGCCCCGATCGCCGTGTTCGGCTCGATGGCCTACCTCATCGGCCAGTACGGGCTCTCCTCGCTGAGCACCTACGCCACCCTGATCGGCGCCTGCTACGGCGCGGCACTGCTGTTCTGCGTCGTGCTCGGCGCGCTGCTCAAGGCGTTCACCGGCTTGAGCATCCTGAAGTTCCTGCGCTACACGCGGGAGGAATTCGCGCTGGCCATCGGCACCGCGTCCAGCGAGGTCGTGATGCCGCGGATCATGGAGAAGCTCGAACGCGCGGGCTGCCGCAAGGAAGCGGTCGGACTCGTCATCCCGACCGGGTACTCGTTCAACCTCGACGGCGCGTCCATCTACCTGTCGCTGGCGACGCTGTTCATGGCCCAGGCCGTCGGCGTGGACCTCACCATCGGGCAGCAGATCACCGTGGTGCTGGTGCTGATCCTCACCTCCAAGGGCATGGCCGGCATCCCCGGCTCGGCGTTCATCGCGCTGTCCGCGACGGCCTCGGCGGTCGGCGTCATCCCGGTGGCCGCGGTCGCCCTGATGCTCGGCGCGGACCGGATCATGGACACCATGCGGGTCGTGACCAACCTGCTGGGCAACTGCGTGGCGACGTTCATCGTGTCCAAGTGGGACGGAGCGCTCGATCGCGACCGGGCCGCCGCCACCCTCGCCGACCCTGCGTCCGCACCCCCGCTCCCCCGCGAGGAGGACGAACCCGCCAAGGCCTGACCTGCCCGTGCCGGGCGCGTGTCGGGGCGGGCTCCGGTGGGTATTGCCGGGGCGGGTGACGCGGGAGGTCCGGGTGGAACTCGTCGAGGAGACGCCGTACCGGTTCCGGATCGAACGGCACGGCGAGATGCGCGTGCCGGGGGTCGTCTTCGCCTCGCGGCGGCTGTTGCCGCCGAAGGGTGACGGCGCGCTCGACCAGGTCGTGAACGTCGCGACGCTGCCCGGCATCGTCGGCGCGTCCTACGCCATGCCGGACATGCACTGGGGCTACGGGTTCCCGATCGGCGGCGTCGCCGCCACCGATGTCCGCGCCGGCGGCGTCGTCTCGCCCGGCGGCGTCGGCTTCGACATCTCCTGCGGGGTGCGGCTGCTGGCCGCCGAGCTGGACCGGTCGGACTTCCGCCGGGTGGCGGAGCGGATCATGAACGGGCTCAGCCGGGCGACGCCTCGCGGGGCGGGTCGCGGCGCGGTGTGGGAACTGCCCCGCGACGCTCTCGAACGGGTGCTGGAAGAGGGTTGCCACTACGCCGTCGCGCGCGGGCGCGGCACGCCGCGCGACCTGGAGCGCTGCGAGGACGGCGGCGTGATGGCCGACGCGGAGCCGGGGCGGGTGAGCGCGCGGGCGCGGGACCGCGGCCTGGGGCAGCTCGGCAGCCTGGGTTCCGGCAACCACTTCCTGGAGGTCCAGGCCGTCGCCGAGATCTACGACGAGGGAATCGCCGGGGTGTTCGGGCTCCGCCTCGACCAGCTGTGCGTGATGATCCACTGCGGTTCGCGCGGGCTGGGCCACCAGATCTGCACCGACCACCTGCGGAGCATGGACGAGAGCATGGCCGATCACGGCCTGGTCGTGCCCGACCGGCAACTGGCCTGCACGCCGGTCGATTCGCCGGCCGGCCGCGCCTACCTCGGCGCGATGGCGGCCGCGGCGAACTACGCCCGCGCGAACCGGCACGTGCTCGGCGTGGTCGCCGGCGAGGTGCTGGAGGAGGTGACCGGCTGCGGTCTCGACCTGGTCTACGACATCTCGCACAACCTCGCCAAGATCGAGGCGCACGAGGTGGCGGGCCGGCGGCGAACGCTGTGCGTCCACCGCAAGGGCGCGACGCGGGCGCTGCCGCCCGGGCACCCGGAACTGCCGCCGGGCCTGCGGGAGGCGGGGCAGCCGGTTCTGATCCCCGGCTCGATGGGCACCGCGTCGTACGTGCTCGCGGGCGTGCCGACCGGCGACGCGTTCTTCTCGACGTGCCACGGCGCGGGGCGCACGCAGAGCCGCCACCAGGCGGTCCGCACCATCGATGCCCACCGGCTGCGCCGCGAGCTGGAGCACGACGGCATCGTCGTGCGCGGCAGCTCCGCTCGCGGGCTGGCCGAGGAGGCGCCGACCGCCTACAAGGACGTCGATGCGGTCGTCGCCGTCGCCGAGGGAGCCGGGTTGTGCCGCCGGATCGCCAGGCTCGTGCCGCTGGGCGTGGTGAAGGGGTGACCGGCGGCTTCCGCTTCCTGCCGCACACCGCCGACATCCGGTTCGAGGCGTGGGGCTCGACGCGGGACGACTGCCTGGCCGCCGCGGCCCGCGCCCTGGTGGCCTCCTTCGCCGAATTCCCCGCGGGCGCGCCGGAAAGCACCAGAACCGCCGAACTCGCCGGCACCGACGAGCAGCTCCTGCTCGCGGTGCTCGACGAGATCATCTACCTGCTGGACGCCGAGGGCGTGGTGCCGCTGGACATCGGCGTCGCGCCGCGGCCCGCCGGAATCGCGCTGGAGCTGGGCGTTGTCGCCGTGGCGCGGGCGGAGATCGTCGGCGCGACACCCAAAGCCGTTGCGCTGCACGGCCTGCACATCGGCCACGGCGACCGGGGCTGGCGTTGCGCCGCGACCGTCGACGTCTGAGCCGCTCAGTCCTCGGAGAGGAAGCGGAGATAGCGGGCGGCGGAGCGCTGGACGATCTCGTGCGCACCAGTGGGGATCACCGTGTCCCACCACGCGCCGTAGAGCGCGTCGAAGCGGTAGGGCTCGAGCATCTTCGCGGCGCGGCGGACGACGTTCGGGCGTTCCGGGATCAGGTTGGGGTAGCTGTACATGAAGGCCACGTGCTCGCGGTCCGGGATGACCTGCACGATGTCCCCGGTGAACAGCTTCCCGTCGCCGTGGTCCCAGTGCAGCACCGTGCCGCCGGCGAAGTGCACGCCGAGGTTGATCAGGGTGAGCCCGGGAGCGAGCTCGCTGGTGGCGCCCTCCCACAGCCGGATCGCCGGGTCCGGGCGGCCGATCCACTGCTGGTCGTTGGCGTGCAGGTGCACCGGCACGTCGAAGGCGCGGGCCCACTCGACCATCGTGGTGTAGTAGTGCGGGTGGCTGATCGCGATGCCGATCAGGCCCCCGAGGTCGTTGATGGTGCGGATGATCTCGTCGTCCAAATAGGACACGCAGTCCCAGAGCACGTTGCCCGCTTCGGTGCGCAGCAGCAGCGCCCGCTGGCCGATGGCGAACCTCGGCTCGCAGCCGATCCCGAGCACCTCGCCCTGCTCGCGGATCAGCGCGGTGCGGCCGTCCGCGCGCACCCCTGCGAGGTCCGTCCACTGCTGACCGCCCGGCGGCACGTACTGGCGTTCGTCCTCGCAGATCGGGCAGTCCGGCCGGGGCCGGGCGTACTGCGTGCCGCAGGTGGCGCAGATCGGCATCGCTGTCATGGTCGTTGCGGTCCCTTCGTCCTCTGACGTGCGAGCAGTCAGGTTACCGCGCGGTATCCGCCGCGCGGGCCGGAAAATCCGGCGGCACCGCCACCACGGCGTCACCACGCAGGGTCACCGTCCCGTCGGCCAGCACGACCGCCAGGTCCAGGTGCGCGCGATGCTCGCCGCCGACGTCCTCGAACCCGGTGACCTTGCCCGTGCAGGTCGGCCGGCCGTGCACCGGGGTGATCGCGACGAAGCGCACCGAGAACGACCGCAGCGCCGACTGCGGCACCCAGCCGGTCAGCAGCCTCCCCAGGTAGGCCATGGACAGCATGCCGTGGGCGAAGACGTCGTCGAAGCCCGCGCTGCGCGCGTTGTCCAGGTCGATGTGGATCGGGTTGTGGTCGCCGGAGGCCCCCGCGAACAGCGCGAGCGCGGCGCGGCTGATGGGCGGCAGGCTCAGGGGCGGCAGCTCGACGGTCGTTTCCTCGGCCATGCCGCCCATCATCCGACACCGCGCGCCCGGCCGTCAGCCTCCGGTCAGCGTGCGGTCAGCGCCGCCACCGAAGCTCTCTCCGTCGACCACGACAGAGCAGGGAGCGACGATGCACAACGAGAACATCCTCATCTCCGGGGCGGGTATCGCCGGGCCGGCGCTGGCGCACTGGCTGCGCCGCTACGGATTCCGGCCGACCATCGTCGAACGCGCCCCGGCGCTGCGCGAAGGCGGGCAGGCCGTCGACTTCCGCGGCACCGCGCACCTGACCGTCCTGCGGCGCATGGGCATCCTCGACAAGGTGCGCCGCAGGCAGACCGAGCGCACCAAGATGGTGGTGATCGACGCCGCCGGGCGGCCACGGGCGGCGCTGCCCGCGGAGTTCGCCGGTGGCGAGGTCGAGATCCTGCGCGGCGACCTCGCCGCCTTGCTCTACGACCTGACCCGCGACGACACCGAATACGTCTTCGGCGACTGGATCACCTCGCTGACCGAGACCGCCGACGGAGTGCGGGTGACGTTCAACGACGCGCCGCCGCGCACCTTCGACCTCGTCGTGGGCGCCGACGGCCTGCACTCCGGCGTGCGGGCGCTGGCCTTCGGCCCCGAAACCGGGTTCCGGCGGTTCCTGGACCACTACATCGCCGGGTTCAGCGTGCCCGACGAGCTGCGAACGCCGGGCGAGGTGCGGATGTACAGCGAGCCGGGACGGATGGTCAGCCCGGGCCTGGTGGTGTTCGCCTCCCCCGAGCTGGACTACGACCGCCACGACGTCGCGCAGCAGAAGAAGCTGGTCGCCGACGCGTGCCACGGGATGGGCTGGCGGGCGCCGGAGATCATCGAGGCGATGTGGGCGGCGCCCGACCTCTTCTTCGACCCGATCGCCCAGATCCACATCGACCGCTTCAGCGCGGGCCGCATCGCGCTGCTCGGCGACGCCGGCTACGGCGCCACCCTCGGCGGGCTGGGCGCGGGCCAGGCGCTGGTCACCGCCTACGTGCTCGCCGGAGAGCTGGCCGCGGCGGGCGGCGATCACCGGACCGCCTACGCCCGATACGAGCACCAGATCAAGGACTTCGCGCGCGGCTGCCAGAAGATCGCGGGCAATGCCGGGCCGTTCATGGCGCCTGCCACGCCGGCGAAGATCCGGCAGCGCAACCTCATGTACCGGGTGTTGTCGCTGCCGGGCATGGCGAAGCCGTTCAACAAGATCACCACGAAGGCGGCGAATGCGATCCGGCTCGCCGACTACTCGCGATTTCTCCGGTGAGCAGCTCGATCGCCTGCTCGTAGCCGAGCGCCGCGCCCCGGTCGAACGCCGCGTCGAACTCCTCGTCCGGGGCGTGGTCCGAAGCGCGGCCCCGGAGGGCCGTCGCGATCCCGAACAGCAGCGCGGCGCGCTCGCCGTCGCCGTCGAGCGCCGCGAGCCCGGCGAGTCCCTCCACCGCCGTCGCCAGGACCGGCATCGTCCGGTTGGCCAGCGCCGCCGCCACGGCGGTGCTGTGGTGCTCCGCCGCCCGCGCCAGGTCGCCGTCGACCTCCGCGAGCCTGCCCAGCGCTGTGTGCACGGTCGCGCGGACGGCGGTGTTGGTCCAATCTCGCGCGCAGTCCTCCAACGCCTGGTCGCACCACTCGCGGGCCGTGGCGAACTCGCCACGCAGCCGAGCGATCTCACCGAGGCCGAGCCGAGCCGCCGCCAGCACCGACGGGAGGCCGGTGGCGCGGGCCAGCGCCATCGCCCGCTCGTAGTCGGCTTCCGCCGCCGCGAGGTCACCCGCGCCCAGCAGGCGGTCGGCCCGCCGGCAGCGCAGATCGGCCGAGTCCTCGCGAGCACCGAGCTGGTCGACGAGGTCCAGCGCCTCATCGGTCAGCGACAGCGCTTCCGCCGACGCTCCGCGTGCGTCCGCCAGCATCGCCAGCCCGTCGAGCGCCTGCGCCATCCCCCACCGCTCGCCCAGCTCGCGGAACGTCGCGAGCGCCCCGGCGACCTCGCGTTCGGCCGCGGCCAGGTCGCCGTGCACCAGCCAGCGGGAGAAGCCGTCGCCGAACCCGATGATCGCCCGCACCCACGGATCGGTGGCCGCGCGGATCTGCTCCTCCCCTGGATGGCTCGGCGCGCCCCGTCCCGGCGGCCCGGCGAACACCGCCCAGGCCGACAGCACGAACGGCTGCCGCACCGGCGCGTCCAGGCCGTTCATGATCACCTCCGCGCGCCGGAGGTGCCGCTCCAGCTGCGGTGCCGCGCCGGTGGACACCGCGTGCAGCACGCAGAGGGCGTATTCCTCGGTCAGCTGCGGCGGATCGGTGCCGACCACCTCCAGCAGTTCCGCGGCCAGCGGGGCGATGTCGCTGCGCACCCCGTGCAGGTACCAGTAGCCGGACAACGCGCCGATCAGCCGCAGGGCCAGCCCGGGGTCGTTGCGGACCGCCCACTGCAGCGCCGCGGTCGTGTTCGCGTGCTCGTCGCGCAGCGCCGTCAGCCATTCGAGCTGCTCGCCGCGCCGCAAGTGCGGGTCGGCGGCGCGGGCCAGCGCCAGGAAGTATTCCGCGTGGGCACGGGAGATCTGCGCACGCTCCCCGGCCTCGTCGAGCCGCTCGGCGCCGAACGCGCGGATCGTGTCCAGCATCCGGTAGCGCCCGCGCCCGGTGATCAGCGACTTGTCGACAAGTCCGGCCAGCAGCTCGTCGGCGGCGTCCGGCGGGAGCCCGCAGACCTCGGCCGCGGACCGCGCGGTCGCGCCGCCGGCGAACACCGTCAGGCGGCGGACCAGGCGTTGCCCGTCCGCGTCGAGGAGGTCCCAACTCCACTGCACGACCGCCCGCAGGCTCCGGTGCCTCGGGGCGGCCGCGCGATTCCCGCGTGACAGCAAGGAGAATCCGGTGTCGGACAGCCGTGCCTCGATGTCGTCGAGGCGCAACGAGCGCAGCCGGGCGGCGGCGAGCTCGATCGCCAGCGGCAACCCGTCCAGCGCGGCGCAGATGCGGATCACCTGGCCGGCGGTGTCCTCGGTGAGCCGGAACTCGGCGTCGACCGCCGTCGCGCGGTCGGTGAACAGGCGCACCGCCGGGAACTCCAAGGCCACGCCCGGCGCGGCGGCCGGTTCCGGGACCGGCAGCGGGCCCAGCGGGCACAGCGCTTCGCCGGTGATGCCCAGCGCCTCCCGGCTGGTCGCCAGGACCCGCAGGCCGGGGCAGCCGGCCAGCAACCGGTGCACCAGGTCGACGACATCGGCGACGAGGTGTTCGCAGTTGTCCAGGAGCAGCAGCAGATCGCGGCCGGCGAGCGCTTCGAGCAGCCGCCGCACCGGCGCCACCGGCAGGGTCTCGCGCAAGCCGAGGGAGGTCAGCACCGCCCGCGGCAGCTGGCTGCCGTCGCGCAGCTGGCTCAGGTCGGCGAACGCGACCTCGCCGGCATGCCGGGCGGCGGCCTCCAGCGCGATCCGGGTCTTGCCCGCACCACCCGGGCCGAGCACGGTCACCAGCCTGGCCGAGGCGAGCAGCCGGCCGATCCGGTCGAGTTCCGCGCCGCGCCCGACGAAACCGGTCAGCGGCACCGGGACCCGCATCGCCGGGGGTTCGTCGGCGCGCAACAGTGCGAGGTGCAGCTCGGCCAGTTCCGCCGAAGGGTCGGCGCCGAGCTCGTCGGCGAGGAGCTGCCGGACGGCGGCGAACTCCGCCAGCGCCTCGGCGTTGCGGCCCTCCGCGTGCAGTGCGCGCATCAGCAGCCCGCGCAGCCGCTCGCGCAACGGATGCGCGTCCGCCTCGACGCGCAGCTCCGCCACGTCGGTGGTGCCGAGCTCCAGCCGCGCCTCGGCCCGGTCCTCGATCGCGGCCAGCCGTGCTTCGTCCAGCCGCGCGATCTGCTGCGCGGCGAATGGTTCCTCGGCGACGTCCGCCAGTGCCGGGCCGCGCCAGAACGCGAGGGCTTCGTCCAGCAACACCACCCGCTCGCCGGGCTCGGCGGCCCGCCGCGCGGCGTCGGTGAGGCGGGCGAAGCGGTGCGCGTCGACCTCGTCCGGGTCGACCACCAGCCGGTATCCCGCCGGGTGGAATTCGACCGCCGCCGTCGATC
The DNA here is from genome assembly GCF_056431445.1 of Saccharopolyspora sp. NPDC045941. Taxonomy (NCBI): domain Bacteria; kingdom Bacillati; phylum Actinomycetota; class Actinomycetes; order Pseudonocardiales; family Pseudonocardiaceae; genus Saccharopolyspora; species Saccharopolyspora sp. NPDC045941. The sequence continues at coordinate 63,799 of NZ_JBWKKU010000007.1, read as the reverse complement.
CGTACTCGCGGAGCTTGCGGCGCAGCCTCGACACCTGCGCCTGCAGCGCGTTACCCGCGTCGTTCGGCGGCCGCTGCCCGTAGAGGCCGTCGACCAGCCGTTCCGACAGGACGATCCGGCCCGCGTCGAGCAGCAGCAACGCCAGAAGGGCGCGCGTTCGCGGCGCGTCCACACCCCGGGCCACCCCGTCCGGGCCGCGCATCTCGACCGAGCCCAGGATGCCGAACAACACCCGAGGATTCTCGCTCACCCGGAATGGCAGCGTTCGCGCGGGCGGTCGTGGACAATCCGGGGCAGCACACACGAAGGCGAGGGAATGAAGAACGCTGATCGGAAGTTCGTCGAGTGGTCCGCCAGGTTTCCCCGGACGGCCGCGGATCCCGCGCTGAAGGCGCTCACCATGCTCGCCGACCACAGCAAGCTGTGGTTCGCGGTCGCGGCGGTGCTGGCGGCGAAGAAGGGCCCCACCCGCCGGGCGGCACTGCGCGGCGTCGCGGCCATCGCCGCGTCGAGCGCCGTCACGAACGTCGTCGCCAAGCCGCTGCTGCCGCGCCGCCGCCCGGCGACAGGTCTCCTGCCGAGGCACCGGCGCCTCGCGGCACCACCGGAATCCTCGTCGTTCCCGTCCGGACACACAGCCTCCGCCGCGGCGTTCACCACCGCCGTCTGCATGGAATCCCCCGCCGCCGGCGCGATCATCGCCCCGGTCGCCGCGGCGGTCGCCTACTCCCGCGTCCACACCGGGGTGCACTGGCCGACCGACGTCGCCGTCGGAGCGGCCATCGGCGTCGGGGTCGGCCTGGTCACCCGGCGGTGGTGGCCGGTGCGCCCGTCCACCCCGGCGCTGGCGCGGCCGAGCGAGCACGTCGCCGAGATGACCTCGGGCGACGGCTTGGCGCTGCTGGTCAACTCCGCGTCCGGCGACGGCGACCACGCCCCGTCCGCCGAGCTGGCCGCGCTGTGGCCGGCCGCCAAGCGCCTGCACCCGGATCCGGACGGCGATCTGATCGCGGAGCTCCACCGCGAACTCGACGCGGCCGGCGCCGGGGTGCGCGCGCTGGCCGTCGCGGGCGGCGACGGCACGGTCGCCGCCGCGGCATCCGTGGCCGCCGTCCGCGAGCTCCCGCTCGCCGTCGTCCCCGCCGGCACGCTGAACCACTTCGCCCGCGACCTCGGCGTGGAGGACCCGCAGGACCTCGCGCGGGCGGTGGCGTCCGGGTCGGCGGTCCAGGTCGGCCTCGGCGCGGTGCGCTTCGACGGCCGGCCGGTCCGGTGGTTCATCAACACCGCCAGCCTCGGCGGCTATCCCGACATGGTCCGGCTGCGCGAGAAGTGGGAGCGCCGCTGGGGAAAGTGGCCCGCGGCCGCCGCCGCGCTCGTCCGGGTCCTGGCCGAGGCCGAGCCGATCACGGTTCGCATCGACGGCCGGACCCGCAAGATCTGGCTGCTGTTCGTCGGCAACAGCGGCTACCAGCCGAAGGGTTTCGCGCCGGCGTGGCGCCCATGCCTGCACGACGGCGTGCTGGACGTCCGCTACATCCGGGCCGACGTGTCGCTGTCCCGCATCCGGTTCGCCTTCGCGGCGCTGTCCGGAGCGCTGTTCAACAGCCACACCTACGTGCAGGAGGAGCGGACCGCGCTGCACCTCGAAGTGCTCAGCGAGCCGCTGGCGCTCGCCTGCGACGGCGAGGTCATGGCGACCGGGCACAGCTTCGACTTCGCCGTCCACGACGCGGCTCTGCACGTCTACCGCCCCGCGGAAGCGCCTGCCGCCGACTGACCCAGGATGATGTTCGTCGAGCTCTTCGCCAGGCGCCCGCTGACCGTGCGCGCCGTCCGGGCGCGGCACATCCTGGGGGCGGGCACAGCTGGGGAGGCCGTCATGAGCAGCGAACACCAGTACGCAGTCGTCGTCGGGGTGGACGGATCGTCGTCCTCGGATGCCGCGTTGCGCTGGGCCGTCTGGCACGCGGGCCTGGTCGGCGGGCGCGTCACCGCGGTCATGGTCTGGGACATGCCGATGATCTACAACTGGGAACCGCCCGGTGATCAGAACTTCGCGCGCCAGACCGCGACGGAATTGCACCGCGTGATCAACGAAGCCCTCGGCGACGCGGCTGCCGAAGTGCACATGGAAGTGGCGCAAGGGCATCCCGCAGGTGCCCTCCTGGACTCGGCCAAGGATGCCGCCGCCGATCTGATCGTCGTCGGCAATCGCGGGTACGGCGGATTCACCGGGGCGCTGCTGGGCTCGGTGACCCAGCACGTCGTGCACCACGCGCGCTGCCCCGTGGTCGTGGTCCGGCAGCCCGAGGAGCAGAAGTCCTGACACGCGCTACTCGTCCGCGGGGCGCCGGGCCGAGCGGCTGGTGGTGAGCCGGCCGCAGTCCGCCAGCAGCCACCACGCCAGGTGGCTGGCCGCGACGAACCCGGTGGGCTCCGGGCCCCGGATCGACTGTGCCATGGCGGTCCGGGCTGATCGCCGGGGAAAAGGGCCGGCCGGCCGTTCACGACCGGCCGGCCCTGGGATCACGCCGTCCCGAAGTCGCCGCGCAGCGCGTGGGCCGGGCGCAGCCGGGTGGCGCGGGCCGTGCGTCCGCGCTCGATGGCCAGGAAGGTGACCACGAGACCGCACAGCGCCCAGGCCACCAGCGCCGCGATCAGCCCGCCGCTCGGGGCGGCCCCTTCCACGACCGCGCGCAACGCGTCCTGCGCGGTCGCCGTCGGCAAGACCCCCGAGACCGCGCGCAGTGCTTCCGGTACGGCGGCGACGAATCCACTCGCCAGCATCAGCACGGCCACCAGCATCGCGCCGAACCGCCCGGCTCCGCCGAACGCCGCGAGCGCGTGGTTGATCGCGGCGAACGCCACCGCGATCAGCACCAGCAGCGCGGCGGCGCCGAACCACTGACCGACCGACAGGTCCTGCGCGATCCCGAACACCGCGGTCACCAGCAGCCCCTGCACCGCCGCGATCCCGGCGGGGAGGGCGAACTGCCGCGCGGTGAGCCGCAACGACGACCGGGTCGAGCCCAGCACCCGCTCGGGCAAGGGCCGCAGCACCAGGAACGTCGCGATCGCGCCGATCCACAGCGCCAGCACCGCGTACAGCGACGGCCCCGAGGAGCCGAAGCCGAGGGTCGTGCCGTTCGCGGTCGTGACCGGGTTCGCGACCGCCTGCGCGAGCTTGTCCCGGTCGCCGTCCGGGTAGCTGGGCAACTGGTCCACGGCCTGGCCCAGGCCCGAGGACAGCTGCCCCGAGCCGTCGCCGAGCTGCCGGGCGCCGTCACCCAGCTGCCGCACCCCGCCGGCGAGCTGCTCGGCACCGGTGGCGAGCTGGTCGGCGCCGCCGCGGGTCTGCGAAAGCCCGTCCGCGAGCTTCGTCGCGCCGTCGTCGAGCTGGGCCGCGCCGCCCGCCAGCTGGTCGATTCCCTGGGACAGCGCGGGAAGTCCGCCACCGGACGCCGGCGTGCGCCCGGCGAGCGCGTCGAGGCCGCCGGCCACGCCCTGGCTCGCCTGCTGCAGCTGTCCGGCGCCGTCGCTGAGCGCCCGCGCCGCCGCGGCCTGCCCCGCGAGCTTCTGGCAACTCGGCAGCACGGCGACCCCGCATTCCTTCGCCGACTCCTCCAGGCTCTGCGCGAGGCCGTCCAGGCCGGTGTTGAGCTGCTGCACGCCCTGCGCCTCCTTCGCCGAGACATCGGCCAGGGTCGCGGCCTGCTGCGGAAGGTTCTTGGTCTGGTCGCGCATCGCGGCGAGGCCGTCGGACAACCCGCCGGTGCCCTGGGTCAGTTGCGCCGCCCCGTCGTCGAGCTTGCCGAGGCCGTCGGCGAGCGCCTTCGAGCCGCTCGCCAGCTGGTCGGCGCCGCCGGCGAGCTGGTCGGTCCCGCCGGCGAGCTGCTTGGCGCCGTCGGCCAGCGACGTCGCGCCGTCCGCGGCCTCGCCGAGCTTGTCGCCCAGCGTGTTGAACCCGACGTAGACGTTGTCCAGGTAGGTCGTGGTCAGCTGCTGCCCGAGCAGGTTCGCCGCGGTGGTGGTCACCGCGCGGCTGATCGTCTCGTCCACGAGGCGGCCGCGGTCGCCGGTGGTGACGTCGATCGTCGCCCGCGTGGCGTTCGCCGGGTCACCGGAGAAGGAGGTGGCGGCCGCGGAGAAGTTCTTCGGGATGGTCACCACGGCCGCGTAGGTGCCGTCCCGCAGGCCGTCGGCCGCGGTCTGCTCGGTGGCGAACTCCCAGGCGTAGTTGCTCTCGATCTCGTCGCCGACGAGCTTCGCCGACAGCTGCCGCCCCAGCGGCGTGAGCTGCCCGTTGATCTCCACCGGCTCGTCGTTGTTGACGATGGCGGCCTTGACGCCGCTCAGCCGGTCCTCGGGCTTGCCCAGCGACCACGTCAGCAGCCCCGCGACGGCGAGCGGCACCAGCAGCAGGCCGACCACGGCCAGCACCGGGAGCCGGAAGCGGGACCGGCCGTTGTTCCACGAACGCACTGCGATTACCTCTGCTTTCTAGCGGATCGCGCCGGAGAGGGTGCGGGTCCGCCCGGCCGGGCGGAGGTCGGAGGCGGTGGCCCACGGCGAGTCCGGCAGGACGTCGCCCACCTCGGCCAGGCCGGTGGTGCCCGCGACCACGGTGATGCCGGTTCCGGCGAGCAGGCCCCGGATCGCTCGCCGCTCGCCGGGATCGGAAACCCGGTCGGTGCGGTCGAGCACGAGCACGGCCGGTTCTTCGCGGAGCGCCAGCCGAACCGCCTCCGCGCCGCCTTCGCCCGCGTCGACGTAGGCGACCTGCGAGCGCACCGTCGCGGCCCGCGCGGGCAGGACGTGGCCGAGCACCTTCAACTTGCCCGCGTCCGGCTTCAGCCGTCCGGACAGGGTCAGCAGCAACGCCGTCACCGCCGGCTCCGCGCCGCCGCGGACGACGTGCACTCCTCTGCGCGGCAAGAAGAAACCGACGCCCGCGTAGATCGAGCGACCCGAGGACGGGTCGGCCAGCCGCAGGCCGTCGCAGGCGATCGCGTCGTCGGCGCCGGGCCGCGGCCAGTCCGCCAGCGCCAGCTCCTCGCGGAGGTTCTCGCCCTCCACGTCGAAGGACGGCAGCACCCGGTTCAGCCGCCGCGGCATCCACCACGCCTTGTCGCCCATCAGCGCGAGCACGGCGGGAACCAGCGTCATGCGCACGATGAAGGCGTCGACGAACACGCCGACCGCGAGCCCGAGCGCGATGGGCTTGATGTTCGCATCGCCCTCCGGGACGAACGCGATGAACACCGCGAACATGATCACCGCCGCGGCCGTCACGACCCGCGCCGAGGAGACGAACCCGGAGTTGATCGAGCCGCGCGCGTCACCGGTGTGCACGAACTCCTCGCGCATGCGGGCGACCAGGAACACCTCGTAGTCCATGGCCAGTCCGAACAGGACACCCATCAGCACGATCGGCATGAAGCTGATGACCGGCCCGGTGTTCTCGACGTTGAACGCGCCGGCCAGCCAGCCGTCCTGGAACACCAGCTTCACCACGCCCAGGGAGGCGCCGATGCTCAGCAGGTAGCCCAGCGTCGCCTTGATCGGCACCGCGATGGACCGGAACACCATCGTCAGCAGCACCAGCGAGAGCCCGACGACGACCACGCCGAACGGCAGCAGCGCCGAGCCCAGCTTGGCCGACACGTCGATGCCCACCGCGGTGAAGCCGGTGACGGCGATGTCGATGCCGTAGGTGTCCTTGAAGTGCCCGTGCAGCGACCGGATGTCGTCCACCAGCTGCTTGGTCTCCGGCGAGTCCGGCTCGCCTTCCGGGACCACCTGCACGATCCCGGTGTCGGCGGTGGGGTTCGGGGTGGCCAGCGGCACGTCGGCCACGCCGGGCAGCCGCTCGATCTCCGCCTTCAGGTCGGCCATCAGCCCGAGCGGGTCTGTGCTGGTGACGATGTTGGCGGTCACGATCAGCGGGCCGTTGAAGCCCTTCGGGAAGTGCTCGTCGATCAGGTCGTAGGTCACGCGGGCGGACTCGTCCTTCGGCAGCGCGCCGGCGTCGGGCAGCGCGAGCCGCAGCCCGGCGGCGGGCACCGCGGCGAGGCCGAGCACCGCGATCACGGCGAGCACGGTGACGATCGGGAAGCGGGTCACCGCGCGCACCCAGCCGCCGAAGAACCGCTCCCCGAAGGCGGGCTTGGTGCGCCGCTTGCGCGGGCGCGGGCGCGGGCGCATCCGGTCGCCGGCGAAGCCCAGCAGCGCGGGCATCAGGGTGACCGAGACGAGCACCGCGACGCCGACGCCGACGGCCGCCGCGACGCCCATCGTGGTCAGGAACGGGATGCCCGCGACGCCGAGCCCGACCAGCGCGATCATCACCGTCAGCCCGGCGAAGATCACCGCCGAGCCCGCGGTGGCGTTGGCGCGCGCGGCGGCCTCCTGCGCCGACGCTCCCCCGGCGAGTTCCTGCTGGTGGCGCGACACGATGAACAAGGCGTAGTCGATGCCGACCGCGAGGCCCAGCATCAGCGAGAGCAGCGGCGTGGTCGCGGTGATCGGCCCGAACGCGGTCGCGATGAAGATCAGCGTCATGGAGATGCCGACGCCCACCAGCGCGTTGATCAGCGGCATCCCGGCGGCGAGGAACGAACCCAGGGTGATCATCAGGACCACGATCGCGATCACCAGGCCGAGCGCCTCGGTGACGGTCACGCCGGGGAGCTTCTGCGAGAACAGTTGGCCGCCGTAGGAGGCCTGCGATCCCGCCGGCAGGCGCTCCTGCAGCTCGTGGGTGATCTGGACGATGCGGTCCTTGGCGGGCTCGCCGATCGCGAAGATCTCGCCGTCGAGCTGGACCATGATCAGCCCGGCCTGGCCGTTCTCGCTGATCGCCCCGCCGAACTCCGTCTGGTAGGGCGAGACGACCTGGGACCGCTGCGGCACGTCGTTCAGCTCGTCGACCGCCCGCTCCACCTCGCGCTGCACGGCCGGATCCCGCATGCCGCCCGGTGCCACCACCACGATCTGCGCCGAGGCTCCGCTGGTCTGCGGGAACGTCACCGACAGCCGGTCGAGCGCCTCCTGCGACTCGGTGCCGGGAATGCTGATGGAGTTGTCCAGGCCCTTGTTCAACAGGCCCGCCGCACCACCTGCGACGGCTAGGACCAGCAGCCACAGCGCCAGCACTGCCTTGCGGGCCGCGAACGCTCTGCGGCCGACGGAGTAGAGGAAGGAGGACACGCAGACTCCTGTCGCCGGTCTGGCCGGACGATGTCGATGTCACCGGACGAGAACCGATACCGCGCCGTATCGGATACGTCACGGTATCCGATACCGCGCCGTATCGACTACGATGGGGTAGGTTCCGGGCGCGTGCGAAAGATCACGGAACCATTTGCGGGGAGGGAAAGTTCGCGTGAGCAAGACCAGGTCGGCCGCGACGGCGGGCGGCGCAACCGAGCCCGGCAATCGGGAGACGGCCCGGCGGGCCAAGACCCGGGAACGACTGATGGACGCCGCGTACGAGCAGTTCTGCGAGCACGGCATCAACGGCATCTCCATCGAGGCCATCGCGGACGCGGCCGGGTTCACGCGCGGCGCCTTCCACTCCAACTTCGCCAGCAAGGAAGAGCTGTTCGTGGCGCTGGCCGAGCGGGAGAACCGCCTGCGGCTGGAGGCGCTGCGGGAGAGGTTCGACGACGCGGTCGCCCCGCTCGGCCGAACCGAGGGCAAGCCCGGCCCGGAGCTGATCGAGGAGGCTCTCGCAGACCTGCTGGCGTTCCTCCCGGAGGAGCGGCAGTGGTGCCTGCTCAACAGCGAGTTCCGGCTGCTCGCGATGCGCGAACCGCAGATCGCGCCGCGATTCCTGGAGTCCACGCGCGCGTTCCAGCAGCAGCTGTCCGACATGATCGACGCCGCGCTGGAATCGGTGGGACTGCGCTTCGCGATCGACTCGATGCACCTGACGCGGCTCCTGCTCGCCCAGTTCGAGTCGGCGATGCAGGACGCGATCCTCTCCGGCGACGACGACCCGGTGCGAACGGTCCGCGACTACATCATGCTCACCCTGCCACGCCTGGTGCACACCCTCGCCGAGGTCCGCGAACCCGCGGAGCAGTGACCCGCCGCCGAGCACGACCGTCCTCAGTGGAGAGACACGCGAGCACGGCGGAAGATCGCCCCTCGACGTCGAGGGGCGATCCCGCGTGCGGTGCAAATCCTGAAGGCCCTCGGAGCACGGATCAGCTGGCGACCTTCACCCGGCTCGGCTTCTTGGTCTGCGCCTTGGTCTTCGGCGTCTTGGTGTCGGTGCGGGCGGTCTTCTCGGACCGCAGCTTCTTCACCCGGCTCTGGACGCAGGTGTCGTAGCCGCCGCATTCCCGCTGCGCCTGCTGGTAAAGGGGGTCGTTGGCCGAGCGGCGGGCCTGCTTCGTGGCATCCGCGACAGCCCGGTCGTTGGTCTTCTTCTGGTCGCGCAGCCTCTTCGTCCGGTCGGTCACGCAGGTGTCGTAGCCGCCGCACTCCCGCCGCGCCTGCTGATAGCTCGGATCCGCATTCGACGTGCGCGCCTTCTTCGTCGAATCAGCCACCTCGCGTGCGTTCCGCTCCCGCAGCCTCTTCGTCCGCTCTGTCACGCAGGTGTCGTATCCGCCGCACTCGTGCCTGGCCTGCCGGTAGAGCGGGTCGGCGTTGGACTCGTCCGCGTTCTTCCTCGTCGTATCGAGCTGTTTCTGGTACTCGACCAGCTTCGGGCCGATGTCCCGGGTGGTGCCCTGGGTGAACCCCTTGGACGTGTCGAAAGCGCGGCCGAAGGTCTCCAGGTGGTTGTTGTCCTTGATGTCGTTGTAGTCATCGATGATGCGCTTGCGCAGCGCGGGATCCCGCATCGCCTTCCGCAGCGTTTCCTGGTGCTCCGCGGCCACGTGGTCGGCGTACGCCTGCCCGAGCAGTTCGCCGTAGACCTGGCTCAGGCCGGTGCCTCCGCCCCGGTAGCCACGCGGCATCCGGATGGTGCCGAGCCTGCCCAGGCGGCCCTGCGTCCGCACCTTGCCGGTGCTCGACTGCTTGGCGGTGGTGCCGTCGGTACCACCGTTGTCGGGTTTCTTCGGCTTGGCACCGGTTCCTGTGGTGTCCCCGCCTTCGTCGTCGTCCCGGCCGGCGGAGCGGACCCGATCACGGTCTTCCTGCGCCTGCTCCAATTCCGCACGAGCCTCGTCAACCTGCTTCTTGGCCTGCTGACGGCCGTGCGCGGTCAGCCGGGGGCTCTTGGCCGCCCGTTCGAAATCCTTGAGCCGGTTGGTGAGGCGGCTGACCTCCTTGTCCCAGTCGAAGGGCTCCGCCGCCTTCTTCGCCTTCATGTACTCCCTGAAGACGCTGTTGTACCTGTTGCGCGCCTGCTCCAGCCTCCGGGCGGCCGTCGTCCTGGCTCTCGGCGTCTTGGCGTTGGCCAGCTGGTCCTTGCGCTTCGTGATGCGCTCCTCGGCTCCGTTGAGCCGTTTCTTGAGCCTTTCGGTGGTCTGACCCGTCCGCCTGATGGCCTCGGCGACGTCGTCGGCCAGATCCGGCGCGTCGGCGATCGACACCGTGGTCTTCCCCGTGCTCAGCCCCTTTTCCAGGCGCCGCACCACGACGCTGGCAATGACCTTCTCGCGGAAGCGCGGGTCGCTGGGATCCAGCGTGTCGGGGAAGCGGATTTCGTAGATGACGCCCTTGATCTTCTGGATCACCTTCCGGGCACCGCCCGGCTGCCCCTGGCCGGGATTCGGCGTCGCGCTCGCCGGCGGCGGTTCGGCCGAAGCGACCGCCGCCGGCCCGACCAGCGCCACCCCAGTCGCCATCGTCGCGCCCACCAGCACCTGGACACCCAGCTTGCGCAACCGTCGACGCGCCTCCTCCAGCTTGTCCTGATCAGTACTCACCGGCCACCCCCGCCACCTCGTAGGGCTCCACTCGCATCGGCGCGGGCTCGTACTCCGCCACGCTCGACCCGATCAAGGCATCCGGTTCGGCGATCTCGCCCGACGGCTCGCCCCACACTTCCGCCGGCCGGTCCTCCGCACCCCGGTGCCGCGGCTCCGACACGACCAACGCGGTCACGGGTTCTTCCTCCACCGGAACGGATTCCGGCTCGACGGATACCGGTTGCGGAGCCGTCATGAGTTCCTCCGCCTCCTGGCCCTCCTCCGCCGGAGATCCCAGGAGAACGACCGGGGGTGGTTCTGCTGCGTCGATGAGCTCGGCGGCCACCTCGTCGACCGCCTCCGGCGCGGTTTCCTCGATCGCACCGACCACCTCCGGCACGGCTTCCCCGATCGCGACGTCCACCTGCGCGGGGATGTCGACGATCTCGACCTGCTCCGCCCGGGAGCGGAGCGGGACCGGCACCTGCGAGAGCGGGACGTTCGCCGGTGCGACCGGTTCCGGCAGGGCGGGAACCGGTGCGGCGGGAACCTCGGTGAGATCCGGCAGCAGCAGATCCGCCTCCGGGACGTACCCCTTCCGTTCGAGGTACTCGTCGATGAGTCGGCCGAGATCCGCGGGGAGCACCGCGGCCGCCGGCTCCGGTGCCTCGCTCGCGACCATCCGGCTCCCGTACCCGACGGTCACCAGGCCGACCGCGAGCGCCCCCATCGTCACTCCCCCGGCGAACCCCGCGCAGACCAACGTTCTCCGGCTCCGCCGCCGGCGGCGGCTCATTCGTCGAATCGGCATTGCGAACTCCCTGTCGATCGCTGTGGATGCACCACCGAGGCAATCCGCTGCCACCTGGGGGAACAAGGTTCCGGGCTGTCCGGAACAGTCCCGGACACCGCCCGGGACGCAATAAGGTGGACGCATGAGTTCCGCTGGGGAGGAAGCTCCGATATCTCAGGACTGGCCCGATCCGAAGAACATCGACGACACCGCCGCTTTCGTCGCCGCATTGCGGCAAATGCGCGTGCGGGCCGACCTCAGCTTCCGCGCGCTGGAACGCCGCGCGGAGCGGGCCGGTGACGTGCTGCCGAGTTCGACCATCAACGCGGCGCTGTCCCGCGACAAGCTGCCCCGCGCCGATCTCGTCGCCGCGTTCGTCCGAGCCTGCGGCGGCGACGAGCCGACCGTCGAGACCTGGGTCGCGGCCCGCAACGAGCTGGCAGCCAGGGCCGAGGGCCCACCCGGATCAGCAGGCGGGGACGAGGTGGAACCGGCGGTCGAAGCCGAGTTCGTGCCGGCCCCGACCAGTCGAGCCACCTGGCGACGGGCGGCGGTCGTCGCGGTCGCGGCCGTCGGCGCGGCGGCCGCGATCATCGCGTTGAGCCTGGCCTTCGGACAGCCGGAAACGCCAGCACCACCCGCGCAACGGCAGGGATCGCCCATCACGCCACCGCTGCCGCTCGACGAGAAGGCGGCCGGCCCGCTCGCCTCGGTCCAGCGGATCCGCCTCGCGCACACCGGGCTGTGCCTGGGCGAAGGACCGGAGAAGTTCGCCGCTTCCGGCCGAGACGTGCTCGGCCAGCACGACTGCGCGTCGGCCGGCCCCCCGATCGGTGTGGAGGCGGCCCCGGACGGGAGTTTTCGCCTGCTGCTGAACTCCTCGGAGAACGGGCTTGGTTGCGTGACCACCGATTACGGCGGCGAGCACGCCGAGGTGCTGCTCTCGGGGGACGAATGCGAGGACGGCCGCCCGGACCAGCGGTTCACCTTCGAACCGGTCGGTTCCCCGGCCAACGGCTACCGGATGCACTCGGTGCCGGGTTCCAAGTGGTGCATCGGCGTCTTCCAGCACCGCGTCGAGCCGGGCGTGCAGCTCATCCAGGACCGCTGCGACGGCAGTCTCGCGCAGGTCTTCCTGGTGGAGGGGAGCTAGGCCGAGCCTTCCTGCGCGTGCGCGGCGTCGTACTGCGCCAGGGCGTGGGCCCGGCTGGTCCGGATGTGGGCCAGCGCCAGCGCCGCCGCCCGGTCGGGATCGCGGTCGGCCAGGGCCTCGACGAGGCCCGCGTGCTCCGCGGCCTGGCGTTCGTACTCGTGGCTCCGGCCGATCAGCACCCGCAGGCAGCCGGTGAGCGGTTCGAGCATGCCGTGCAGGAACGGGTTTCCGGCCAGGTCCGTGACGGCCTCGTGGAAATCCGCGTTGATCTGCGTGACGTCGCTGTGGCGCTCCTTCGCCATCGCGGCCTTGGCACGCTCCAGCAGCTTCTCCAGGCGCCGCACGTCGCGCGGGGTCGCGCGGTCGGCCGCCAGCCGGAACACCAGGACCTCCAACGCTTCCCGGATGTCGAAGAGAGTACTGGCGCCCCACGATCTGCAGCCCCACCGGCAGCCCGAGCAGGCTCGTGCCGCAGTTGACGCTCGCCGCGGGATGACCGCTGAGGTTGAACGGCAGGGTGAGCCGGCAGTACTCCGGCAGCAGCCGCTCGGGATCCATCTCCGACATCGGGACCGGGGCGAGCGCGAGCGTGGGAGTGCACAGCGCATCCAGGTCGTGCTCGTCCATCGCGTCGTCGATCGCGATCCGCACCCGGCGCCGCTGGTCGCGGGCCCACTGCAGGTCCGCGTCCGCGACCCGCGACCCGGCCCGCAGGGCGCGCAGGCTCGCCGGGTGGTACCGCTGCGGGCACGCGTCCATCCACTCCCGGTGGAGCTGCGCGCTTTCCCACGACACGAGCAGGGTGTGCGCCCTCGGCGTCTCGCTCATTCCCGGGATGTCCATGAGAACCACTTCGGCGCCGCGCTCGGCCAGCGACTCGACGGCACGCTGCACCACCTCGGCGATGCCCTCCTCGATGCCGTCGAAGAAGTACGCCGGGCAGCCGATCCGGGGGCGGGCCGCCCGGACCGGCCGGTCGGAGCCCGGCTGATCGGACAGGACGTCGTGCAGCAGTGCCGCATCGGCCACCGACCTGGTCAGCCATCCGATGTGGTCCACCGAGGTGCCGCCCGGGACCAGGCCGTCCGCGTCCACCATGCCGAACGTGGGTTTGAGGCCCACCACCCCGTTGATCGGCGCCGGCTTGCGGATGGAACCGCCGCCGTCGGTCCCGATGGCGGCCAGGCTGGAGCCGACCGCCACCGACACCCCGCCACCGGCCGTGGAACCCCCCGGGTACCGGGTGAGGTCCCAGGGATTGCGGGTCGGCGGCGCGTTCATGCCGATGCCGAACTCGTGCGTCCGGTGCTTGCCGGTGATGATCGCGCCGACGGCCCGGAGTCGGCTCACCACGGCCGCGTCGGCGTTGGGCACGTTGCCGGCGAGCACGTCCGACCCCGCCTCGGTGGGCATCCCCCGGGTGGCGATCAGCGACCCGGATCCCTGTCAACGTTTTCGTATCCCGGATACCATCCGTCCACGAAAGATCGATAACCGGGAACATCGCATCCACCAGCAGAAACAAATCGAGAACAGCGCCATTTCCGGCACGATCTGTCTCGTTACAGTTCTACTCGAACCGGCTCAATCCGCGGCGGAGCGCATCGAGGGTTTCGGCGATCTGACGCTGGGATACGGCCGCGCTCGTGATGACGGCCGACCGGTGGAACGTGCCGGGGAACAGGTGCAGCTCGACCGATGAGCCGCCGTGCAACAGGCCGGACGCGTAGGACAGGCCCTCATCGCGCAGCGGGTCGTTCTCGTAGACCGACACGTACGCCGGCGGGAGACCGGAGAGATCATCGGCGCGCGCCGGCGCGGCGTACGGCGGGACGACCCCGCCGCAGTCCGCCAGGTAGTACCGCCAGCTCAGCACCGCGTCGGGCCGGTTCCACAGTGGAGTGTCGTCGAACGCCCGCATCGAGGCGGTGTCCAGCCGGTCGTCGACCTCGGGCGCGTCGAGCAGCTGGAAGCACAGCGGCGGCCCGCCGCGGTCGCGGACGAGCAGCGTGAGCGCGGCGGCGAGACCGCCCCCGGCGCTCATCCCGTACACCCCGATCCGCCCCGCATCGACGCCCAACGCCCCGCTTTCGGATGCGATCCAGCGCAGCGCGGCCTCGCAGTCGCGCAGGGCGGCGGGGTACGGATGCTCCGGAGCCAGCCGGTAGTCGACGGCCACGACGACCGCGGGCACTTGGGCGCACAGGTCCGCGGCTTGCGCGGCGACCGTCTCCAGGCCGCCCATCACGAATCCCCCGCCGTGCAACAACAACAAGGCGGGAAGCGGGCCGATGGCATCGGGCGGCCGGCAGACCCCGACCCGCACGGAGCCGTCCGGGCCGGGCACCGCGTGGTCGGTCATGACGACCCCACCGGGCGCCGCGCCCGCGGCCAGCTGCCGCATCCGGGCGCGAGCCCCGGCGAGGTCCTGGATGTGCAGATCGGGCAGCGCGGGCAGGGCTGCCGCGAGCTCGGGATCCAGGTGCACGTCGTCACCCCCTAGCCGACGTCACCGCATTGTGCGGCCAGAGCCGCCGCCCCGGCCACCGCGGCGGCTTGGGCACCCGGCCATCCCGGACCTCCTGGAGCTCGCGCGCGAAGTCTTCGCGACGCGGCTGCCCGGGAACGCATCCCGATAGTCACGGGTATACCAAATGCTAATCCGATCAAGTTGAGGCGACTCCTTCTCTTGGATGTTCCGAACCTGAGGGATGATTTGGTATACAGAACACCCCAAGCTTGACTTCTAGGAGCTCGTGATGTGCCTCGACCCAACCCCGCCGCCGCCCAGCAGCGTCACCCGCCGCGGGGTGCTCGCCGCAGCCGCCGTGCTGGCCGGAACCGCCGCCCTGACCACCGCGCCCCGCTCGGCCGAGGCCGCTCCGCGACCCGGCTCGAACGGCGGCGACCTGGTCATCGAGGGCGGCACGCTGCTCGATCCGGCGACCGGTGAGGTCATCGAGGACAGCGTCGTCGTGATCCGCGACGGCATCGTCCGCGCGGCCGGTTCCCGCGACCGCGTCCAGGCACCCGCCGGCGCCCCGCGCCTGGACGCGCGCGGCAAGTGGGTCCTGCCCGGCCTCCTCGACGCGCACATCCACCTCAACACGGCGGCCGAGGCCGCCGACGCGGTCCGCAAGGGCGCGACCAGCGCGCGCAGCGGTTCCACGAACTTCTACCAGGACATCGCCGTGCGCGAGCTGGCGTGGCAGGCGCCGCAGCAGGCGCCGCACCTGAAGGCCGCGGGCGTCTTCGTCACCCCGGATCTCGGCGACACCGTCCTCGCCGACCCCGACCTCACGCCGCTGGCGCGGCTCAAGGAGGGCGTCCGCTCGCCGGAGGCGCTGCGCCGCGTCGTCGAGGTGAACCTCGCCCGAGGAGCCGACGTGATCAAGACGCGGGTCAACGAGCGGGCCGGGCTGCCCGAGCAGGATCCGCAGACCCAGGTCTACTCCTACGAGCAGCTCGCCGAGGTGGTGGGCGCGGCCCGGAAGCGCGGCAAGGGCGTCCTGTGCCACAGCTACAGCGAGAAGGGCTGCCACGACGCGGTGGCCGCGGGCATCCGCTCGCTGGAGCACGGTGTCTTCGTCGGCGAGCGGACCCTGCACGAAATGCGCCGCCGGGACACCTACTTCACCCCGACGCTCACCGCGATGGCCGGTCTCGCCGAGTCCACCAACCCGGTCCTGGCCGAACGCGGGCGCACCTACCTGCCCATCCTCAAGGACGCCGTCCGCGCCGCCCACGAGATGGGCGTGCCGCTCGCCGCCGGCACCGACTCCTCCGGCGGCACCGTCGACCCGATCGGCCGCGAGGTGCAGCTGATGCACGAGGCCGGCCTGCCCGCGCTCGACGCCATCCGCACCGCGACGACCTCCGCCGCCAGGCTCCTCGGCGTGGAGCGCGAAGCGGGGCGGCTCACCGCAGGCTTCCAGGGCAACGCGATCGTCGTCTCGGGCGACCCGCAGCGCGACCTGTCCGTCCTGATGTCGCCGGTGCACGTCGTTCGTTCGGGGCTGGCCGTCTAGTCCTACCGCTTCCACCGTGGCGGGCCGTGGTCGATTCCCCGGCCCGCCACGGCGTTCCGGCAGCATTTCGTCTTTTGTGGACGGTTCCGGCACGTGCACGCGGGACGGCCGCCGGTCCTTCGACCTGACCCGCGAGTCGGAAATCACGGGCGAACCGCGACGTGGTCCTGCTAGAGTCGGCTCGTGCGATTCCACTACTTCCTCTGAGAGCGCCGACCTCGGCGGCGGACGGCCTTCGGCCGGTCCGCGCTGAGCGCATCGGTCGTTGAACGCACTTCATTTCCGGATCCCCCATCGCCCGGCGCTGGACCGTGCCCGGTGTTCGCGGGATCCGTCTCGGAGGAACCGTGTCCACTCGCATCGTCCTACCGGCCCGCGCCCGAACCCACCTCAGCGCAGCCGAAATCCACCTCGCCCGCGGCGGTCGCGCCGTGCTCACCGGCGTCGACCTGGCGGTTTCCCCGGGTGACCGGCTCGGCGTGGTGGGCGGCAACGGCGCAGGCAAGACCACCTTGCTGCAGGTGCTCGCGGGGAACCTCGTTCCCGACAGCGGCACCGTGCACCGGGTCGGCACCTTCGGCGTCGCGGACCAGGAGATCCCGGTCGACGACGGGCGCACCGTCGGCGACCTCATCGACATCGAGCTCGCCGACGCGCGCCGAGCCCTGCAGGAGTTCGAAGCGGCGACCGCGGCGCTGGTCGAGGAGCGCCCCGGCGCCGACGAGCAGTACGCCGAAGCGCTGGCCGCCGCGGAGGCCCTGAACGCCTGGGACGCCGACCGCCGGGTCGACATCTCGCTGGCCGCGCTCGGCGCCGTCGCCGACCGCGCACGGCCCCTCGCCGCGCTGTCGGTCGGCCAGCGCTACCGGGTGCGGTTGGCCTGCCTCCTCGGCGCCGGGCACGACCTGCTGCTGCTCGACGAGCCGACGAACCACCTCGACGCGGCCGGACTCGAACACCTGACGGCGCGGCTGCGGGAACACCCGGGCGGCGTCGTGCTCGTCAGCCACGACCGCGCGCTGCTCGCCGACGTCGTCACCTCGGTGCTCGACCTCGACCCGACCAGGGACGGACGCCCGCGGACCTACGGCGGCGGGTATGCCGGTTACCAGCAGGGGAAGCGTGCCGAACGCGAGCGCTGGGAGAACGAATACCGCGCACAGCAACGCGAACACCAGCGGCTCGCCGACGACCTCTCGGCGGCGCAGGACCGCCTGTCCACCGGGTGGCGACCGGAGAAGGGCACCGGCAAGCACACCCGCGCCACGCGGGCGCCCGCGCTCGTGCGGGCGGTCCACCGGCGGCAGGAAGACCTCGACGCACACCGCGTGGACGTGCCCGCGCCGCCGCTGCGCTTCCAGGCCCCGGAACTCGGGAACATGCCGGGGGTTCCGCTCCTGCACGCCGACGAGGTGATCCTGCGCGGGCGGTTGGAGCGACCCCGGTCGCTGCTGCTGCGATCCGGCGATCGCCTCGTCGTCACCGGCCGCAACGGGGCCGGGAAGTCGAGTCTGCTTTCGCTGCTGGCCGGTGAGCTCCAGCCGACGTCGGGTGCCGTGGTGCGCAACGCCGCGGCGCGGGTCTCGTGGCTCGCGCAGGAATCGCCTGCTGCGGCACGGCTGACCGCCGGCGAGGCGTATCAGCGGGCCGTCGACGAGCTCGCCGTGTCCGGGCTGATCGACGGCGACGCGATCCCGTTGCCGGAGCTCGGGCTGCTGCCCGATGCCGCCGCCGGCCGGCCGGTCGCCGAGTTGTCGATCGGTCAGCAACGCCGGCTGCAGCTCGCGATCGCGCTGGCTGCGCGGCCGCACGTGCTGCTGCTCGACGAGCCGACGAACCACCTGTCGATGACGCTGGTCGAAGAGCTCACGGATGCGCTGACCACGACCACGGCCGCGATCGTGGTCGCCACCCACGACAGGCAGTTGCTGCGCGACACCGCGAACTGGCCGCGGCTGCGGCTCTGACCGCCTCGCGCGGCTCCACCCGCACCGGGGTGGAGCCGCGCCTCACCGCTTGTCCGCGGGCACGGCGTCCCCGGCCGGGGCGTTGCTGCGGCCGTAGTGGTGCGTGGTGAACATGTAGATCACGCCGACGGCGACGACGATTCCACCGGAGAGCAGCACGATGTAGTTGTCGTACCAGGCGGCCTGCGGCGTTCGCGGCCACGAGATGTTCACCATCGCGCCGATGCCGTAGGCCAGCGCCACGACGTTGACCAGGAGCCCCCACCGGCCGAGGGTGAACTCGCCGGTCGGTCGCCAGCCCTTCAGCCGCGCGCGCAGGGCGGCGAGCACGACCATCTGGAACGCCAGGTAGATCCCCAGGATCGCGAACGAGACGATCTTGGTGAGCGCGTCGGTGGAGATCAGCGACCCCACCGCGATGAGCGCCGGGACCACGCCGGCCAGCAGGAGCGCGTACGGCGGCACGTGGCGGGCGTGGGAGAAGCGGCGCAGCAGCTTGTAGCCGATGATCATCTCGTCGCGGGCGTAGGAGTAGGTCAGCCGCCCGGCCGCCGCCTGCAGGCTGATCGTGCAGGACAGGAACGAGATCAGCACCACGCCCATCACCGCCCGCGCGCCCGTCTCGCCGAAGGCGCTGTTGAGCACGTTGATCAGCGGATCGGCGTCTTCGCCGGAGATGACCTTGCCGAAGTCGGGCACCGCCAGCAGCAGGGTCAGGCAGGCGAACGTCGCGGCAGCACCGCCGATGTAGATGGTGCGCCGCATCGCCTTCGGCACGTTGCGGCCCGGGTGCGGGACTTCTTCGGCGGTGTCGCCGCACGCCTCGAAGCCGTAGTACTGGTAGAAGCCGATGATCGCGGCCGCGAGGAACACCGGCAGGTAGGGGCCGGATCCGCCGGCGCCGAAGTTGTCGAACAGCACCCCCAGGCCGTGGAAGCGGTGGGTCGTCAGCAGCCAGACGCCCACGAACAGCGCGCCCAGCAGTTCGGCGGTGAACCCGATGATCGCGGCCATCGACAGCACCTTCGTGCCGCCGTAGTTGATCAGGGTGGCCGCCACGATCAGCGCGACCGTGCACAGCACGTTGTTGATGACCGTCGGGTGGAAGCCGAACAGCAGGGCGATGTAGGGCCCGGCGCCGTAGGCGACGCTCGTGATCGTCACCAGCAGTGCCATCAGGTAGACCCAGCCGGACATCCACGCCCAGCGCTTTCCCCACAGCCGCCGGGACCAGGGGTAGATCCCGCCCGCCAGCGGGTACTGCGCGACGACCTCCCCGAACACCAGGGCGACCAGGAACTGCCCGGCGCCGGCGAGCAGGAAGCTCCAGATCATCGGCGGCCCGCCGGCGGCCAGCGCGACCCCGAACAGCGTGTAGGTGCTCACCACCGGCGACAGGTAGGTGAACCCGAGGGCGAAGTTCGCCCACAGGCTCATGTCCCGGCGGAATTCCGTGGTGTAACCGAGCTCGCTCAGCCGCGCGTCGTCGCTGCCGGCTTTGCTGTCCGAAGTGGACATCGCGGCCCCCTCGGTCGGATTCGGACCGGGTCGGCCGTGGGTTCACGCTCGCGCTCGAACGGGTAGCCGAACGCCGGGCGACGCCTCGCGAACCGGTCCCGTTCGCTCACGAACAAGTCGGGCACCCGGACCAATTTCGTGAACGCGGATACCGGAAATAGTCCTCCGCCGCCCGGCGTCTAGCTAGTCGAACCCCGCAGGTCACGCACCGTGTTGCCGAGCGCGGCGCGCAGCACCTCGCGGAAGACGTCGGCCGAGGCGGTGACGGGCGCCGACGACCATCTGGCCAGTGTCCCGTCGCCGTTGGTCTCCACGCGAGCCCGAGGCGGTGATGACGTCCGGCCGCACCAGGTAGGCGATGCAGAGCGCATCGTGCGCGGGCACGGCAGTCTCCTCCCCGGCCGCTATTCCAGTCCACGTTGGACGGTTCCCTGCTCCTCTTCGAGCATGGTCGTGAACGCCTCGTCGGAGAGTTCGCGGGGATCCGCGGTTTCGTGCTCTGGCATTCCTCCCCCTACTGGTGAGTGCGTCGCGCGGTGACGATCCGGTGGACCAGGCGGGCCGCGGTCCGGGCGGTGCGGTTGTCGATGTCGAGCCCGGGATTGAGCTCCGCGACATCGCAGAGCGCCAGCTTGCCGCTGGCCGCCACCCGCTCGCACACGTGCTGGATCGTCTCCAGCGGGACGCCGTAGGCCGCCGGGGCGCTCACGCCGGGCGCCACCGCCGCGGGCAGCACGTCGAGGTCGATCGTCAGGTAGACCACGTCGCAGCCGGTCAGGAACCGGTCCACGAACCCGTCCACGGCGGCCAGGTTCGCCGGGCCGCAGTGGTCGTCGAGCAGGTAGTCCACGCCCAGCTCGTCGGCGGTGTCGAACAGGGCTTTGGTGTTGCTCGGCTGGCTGATGCCCAGCACCGCGTAGTGCAGGTGCTCGCCGCGCTGCCGCTCCAGGTCGGCCATCTGCCGGAACGGCGTGCCGGAGCTCGGTGTCTCGTCGGCGCGGAGGTCGAAGTGCGCGTCGAGGTTGAGCACGCCGAGCTTCGCGCCGGAGCGCACCCGCGCCGACTCCGCGATGCCGAGGTAGCTGCCGTAGGCGATCTCGTGGCCGCCGCCGAAGACGACGACGAACCGGCCGTCGTCGAGCAGGTCCGTCACGGCCCGGCCGAGCCGTTCCTGCCCGGCTTCCAGCGCACCGCCGGTGACCTCGACGTCACCCGCGTCCACGGCTCGCGCCGGCGCGGGCAGCGCCATCGAGGCCAGCGCCTCGCGGATGGCGCGCGGGCCGTCCGCCGCGCCCTGGCGGCCCTTGTTGCGGCGGACGCCTTCATCGCTGCGGAACCCGAGGAACGCGACGTCCGCCGCTCCCCCGGCGCCGACGACGTGGTGCCACCTGAGGTGTTCGGGCCCCGGTCCGTCGTCGCGGCCGCTCCAGCGCTGCGGCGCGCGGTTCACCGCCTCAACGATCACTTTCCCACTCCTGCAAGTCCAATGTGGTCGCCGGCGGCCCGGAGGCGCTACCGTCTCCGGGCCGGCCGGTTCACGCGTCGAGCATCGGGATCCGCACGCCGCGCTCCCTGGCGACGTCGGTCGCGTGCTGGTAGCCGGCGTCGACGTGGCGCAGCACGCCCATGCCCGGGTCGTTGGTGAGCACCCGGGTCAGCTTCTCGGCGGCCAGCTCGGTGCCGTCGGCGATGCAGACCTGCCCGGCGTGGATCGAGCGCCCCATGCCGACGCCGCCGCCGTGGTGGATCGACACCCACGACGCGCCCGAGGCGGTGTTGACCAGCGCGTTCAGCAGCGGCCAGTCGGCGATCGCGTCGGAGCCGTCCAGCATCGACTCGGTCTCCCGGTAGGGCGAGGCGACCGAACCGGAGTCGAGGTGGTCGCGGCCGATGGCGACCGGGGCGGACAGCTCGCCGGAGGCGACCATCTCGTTGAACTTCAGGCCGGCGCGGTGCCGTTCGCCGTAGCCCAGCCAGCAGATCCGGGCGGGCAGGCCCTCGAAGGAGACCCGCTCGCCGGCCATCGTCAGCCACCGGTGCAGGTGCTCGTTCTCCGGGAACAGCTCCATGATCGCCTTGTCGGTGGCCGCGATGTCCGCGGGGTCACCGGACAGCGCCGCCCACCGGAACGGGCCGAGGCCCTCCTCGAACAGCGGCCGGATGTGCGCGGGCACGAACCCCGGGAACGCGAAGGCCCGGTCGTAGCCGGCCTTGCGGGCCTCGTCCCGGATGGAGTTGCCGTAGTCGAAGACCTCGATGCCCTTGTCCAGGAAGCCCACCATCGCCTCGACCTGGGCGGCCATCGACTTGCGGGACCGCTCGGTGAACGCCGCCGGGTCCTGCTCCGCCAGCGCGGCCCACTCGCCGAGCTCGACGCCCACGGGCAGGTAGGAGAGCGGGTCGTGCGCGGAGGTCTGGTCGGTGACGATGTCGATCGGCGCGTCCATCTCCAGCAGCTTCGGGAACACCTCGGCGGCGTTGCCCAGCAGCCCGATCGACAGCGGCTTGCGCTGGTCCCGGGCCTCCACCGCGAGCCGCAGCGCGTCGTCGATGTCGTCGGCGCGGACGTCGAGGTAGCGGTGGGCGATGCGGCGCTCGATGCGCGAGGGGTCGCACTCCACGCAGATCGCCACGCCCTCGTTCATGGTCACCGCCAGCGGCTGCGCGCCGCCCATGCCGCCGAGCCCGGCGGTCAGCGTGATGGTGCCGGCGAGGGTGCCGTCGAAGCGCTTGCGGGCGACCGCGCCGAAGGTCTCGTAGGTGCCCTGCAGGATGCCCTGGCTGCCGATGTAGATCCACGACCCGGCGGTCATCTGGCCGTACATCGTCAGGCCCAGCGAGTCGAGGCGGCGGAACTCCTCCCAGTTCGCCCAGTCGCCCACCAGGTTGGAGTTGGCGATCAGCACCCGGGGCGCCCACTCGTGGGTGCGCAGCACGCCGACCGGCTTGCCGGACTGCACCAGCAGCGTCTCGTCCTTCTCCAGGGTCTTGAGCGTCTCGGTGATCGCGTCGAAGGCCGCCCAGCTCCGCGCCGCCTTGCCGGTGCCGCCGTAGACGACCAGGTCGTCGGGGCGTTCGGCGACCTCGGGGTCGAGGTTGTTCATCAGCATCCGCAGGGCGCCTTCCTGCTGCCAGCCGCGGCAGTTCAGGTCGGTGCCGCGCGGGGCGCGGACGGTGCGGGCGTCTTCGTTGGTCATGTGCTGCTCCAGGTTCGAGCCGTTCTCGTTGGTCCCATCAGACCCCGCACCGCGCCCGGCCGACAGCACGGAGCCGGGTCTTTCTCGGATCCGAGACACCTGCTTCCGGCGCTCAGGCGACCGGGCGCGGCTCGCGGCCGGAGATGGCCGCCGTCAGCCCGGCGGCGCCGCCGCGCATCGCCTCGCCGACCACGGCCGGTTCGTGGCGCTCGTGGAACCGGCTCCACGTGGTGCTCAACGCCGCCACCGGCCGTCCACTGTGGTCGAACACCGCGGCGCCCACGGAGCGCATGCCGGGCGCGACCAGCTCCACCTCCTCCGACCAGCCGCGCTCCCGGTCGACCGCCAGCCCCTCCCCCAGCTCCGCCAGGGTCCGGGGGCCGCGGCCGGTGCGGGTGATGAAGTCGCTGCGGTGCGGGAACAGGGCGCGGATCTGCGCTTCGGTGCTGCCGGCGAGGATCGCGCGGCCGTTGGCGGTCAGGTGCGCGGGCAGCCGCACCCCGACGTCGGTGATCAGCGAGACGTCGGCACCGGAGGTCGGCTGCTCCTTCAGCAGGTACACCGTTTCCGCGCCGTGCAGGATGCCGAGGTGCACGGTCTGCCCGAGGCTGCGGGCCAGCCGGCGCAGGATCGGCGCGGCTCGCCGCTCCAGCGGCTCGTGCCGGAGGTAGGCGGAGCCGATCTCGAACGACACCACCCCGAGCCCGTAGGCCTGCTCCGCCTCCAGGTACACCACGAATCCCTTGTCCACCAGGACGGAAAGGATGTGGTACAGCGACGAGCGCGGAATGCCGAGATCCCGGGCGAGGCTCGCCGCGCGCACCGGCCCGGGTCCTTCGGCGAGCCGGACGAGGACGTCCAGCGCCCGCCCGACGGCCGGTGACGCGCTCGACTCGGCCACCTCATGCACCTCCCGCGACGGGGCGATTCTCGCGGATCCGGTTGCGCATCGCCGCCCAGTAGATCGCGCCGGGCACGACCAGCCCGAGCAGCCACGCGATGTCCGCGCCGCCGAGCAGCGGAACCATGAAGCCGGTGAAGACCTTGTCCACGTTGGAGAACGGGATCTGCACGGCGATGCCGAAGAAGTAGGCGACCAGCGCGGGAACGCACCAGCGGCCGTAGCGGCCGTTCGGGTCGTACATCGCGTCGAGGTCGTAGTCCTCCTTGCGCAGGAAGTAGAAGTCGACCAGGTTGATCGCGCTCCACGGCGTGAGGAAGTACAGCAGGAAGTGCAGGAACAGCACGAAGTTCGACAGGAAGTCACCGCGCCCCAGCACCGCGAGCACGCCGCCGAGGACGCCGACGAACGCGATGTAACCGATCCGGGCCCCTTGCGAGAGCACCGCCCTGCGGGTGAACGCGGTCAACGTGGTGGCCACCGTCATGTAGCCGCCGTAGATGTTGAGCACGTTGATGGTGAGCTTGCCCAGCGCGATGGCCAGCAGCAGCGGCAGCACCAGCGCCTCGCCGCCGAGTCCCACCACGTAGGTCACCTCGTGGCCCTTGAACTCCTTGCCCGCCACCGCGTAGGCGAGCGCACCGAAGGACATCGCCCACGTCGCGCCGAGCGCGGTGCCGCCGTAGGTCCACCAGAACGTCGCCCGGATCGAGGTGCTCGCCGGCAGGTACCGGGAGGTGTCCGCGACGTACGGGCCGAAGGTGAGCTGCCAGGACGCGGTCAGCGACAGCGCGAGCAGGAACGCGGGCAGGTCGAGTTCCGCGTTCGCCAGCACCGGCCCGAGGTCGTGCGTGGTGACCAGCCGGAACGTCAGGTACACGAACACCACGACCGACACCAGCGACGCGAGCCAGCCGAAGCGGTGGATCAGCCGGTATCCGGCGATCGCGATCAGCGCCGACAGCGCCGCGTAGAGCAGGATGCTGGCGTCCACCGGCAGCCCGGTGATCGCGGCCAGCGCCTGGCCGCCCAGCACGTTGCCGCTGGCGAAGTAGCCGAGGTACATCAGCACGACCAGGACCAGCGGCAGCACCGCGCCGTACACGCCGAACTGCGCCCGGCTCTGGATCATCTGCGGGATGCCGAGCGTCGGCCCCTGCGCGGCGTGCAACGCCATCGGGATGCCGCCGATGGCGTTGCCCAGCGCGATGGCCGCCAGCGCCCACAGCGGGTGCAGGCCCACGAGCACGGTCAGCGCGCCAGTCACGGCCGAGGTGATCTGCATGTTGCCGGCGAACCACAACGTGAACAGGCTGCGCGGGTTGCCGTGCCGCTCGCCGTCGGGGATCGGGTCGATCGATCTGCGCTCGACCTGCAACGATCCGGCCATTCGCCCTCCTCGCGCCGCGGAATTCGTTCGTTCCATTAGTCGCCGCGCGGGTGCCCGGAGCAATCCCCGGCCGGAAGCAGTTGTCCAGGATGACAGACAGTCCGGGCGCGGGAGGGGTCCCGCCCCTCCCGCGCCCGGAAGTCCTGCCTGCGAACGGGTCTCAGTCGAGAGCGCCGACGACTTCCTCGACGGCGTCGACCAGTGCGCCGGACCGGCACAGCTCGACGGCGGCCTCCATCTCCGGCGCCAGGTGCCGGTCGGCGCCGGGACCGGCGACGTGCTGCCGGATGCGGTCGCGCACGGCTGCGGTGGCGGGCGACGGGCTCAGCGGCTGCCGCATGTCCATGGCGCGCGCCGCGGTGAGCGCTTCGATCGCCAGGACGCGGGTGAGGCCGTCGACGGCGCGGCGGAGCTTGCGGGCCGCGGACCAGCCCATCGAGACGTGGTCCTCCTGCATGGCCGAGGACGGGATCGAGTCGACGCTGGCCGGGACGGCGAGGCGCTTGAGCTCGGAGACGATCGCGGCCTGGGTGTACTGGGCGATCATGTGACCGCTGTCGACGCCGGGGTCGTCCGCGAGGAAGGGCGTCAGGCCGTGGTTGCGGGCGGGGTCCAGGAACCGGTCGGTCCGGCGCTCGCTGATGCTGGCCAGGTCCGCGGCGACGATGGCGAGGAAGTCCAGCACGTAGGCGACGGGGGCGCCGTGGAAGTTGCCGTTGGACTCCACGCGGCCGTCGGGGGTGACCACGGGGTTGTCCACGGCGCTGGCGAGCTCGACCGCCGCGACCGACTCGGCGTGGGCGAGGGTGTCGCGGACACCGCCGGCGACCTGCGGCGCGCAGCGCAGCGAGTAGGCGTCCTGCACGCGGTTGCAGTCGGGGCCGGCGTGGCTGGCCACGATGCCCGAGCCGGCGAGCACGCGGCGCATGTTGGACGCGGCGGCGGCCTGGCCGGGATGCGGGCGCAGTTCCTGCAGGTCGGCGGCGAAGACGCGGTCGGTGCCGAGCTGGGCCTCCACGCTCATGGCGGCGGTGATGTCGGCCAGCTTCACCAGCTTGCGCAGGTCGTGGCAGGCCAGCACGAGCATGCCGAGCATGCCGTCGGTGCCGTTGATCAGCGCGAGCCCTTCCTTCTCGGCGAGCTCGACCGGGGCGATCCCGGCGGCGGCGAGGGCTTCCGCGGCGGGCAGCGAGCGGCCGTCGGCGTCCCGCACGGTGCCTTCGCCCATGAGGGCGAGCGCGGCGTGCGCGAGCGGCGCGAGGTCGCCGGAGCAGCCCAGGCTGCCGTACTCGTGGACCACCGGCGTGATCCCGGCCGACAGCATCGCGGCGTAGGCGTCGGCGATCTCGGGGCGGACGCCGGTGCGGCCGGTGGCCAGGGTGGACAGGCGCAGCAGCATCAGCCCGCGGACGACCTCCCGCTCGACCTCCGGGCCGCTTCCGGCGGCGTGCGAGCGGACGAGGCTCTTCTGCAGCTGGCGGCGCAGTTCCACCGGGATGTGGCGGGTCGCGAGCGCGCCGAACCCGGTGGAGATCCCGTAGACCGGCTTCGGTTCTTCGGCGAGGCGCTCGATCCGGCCGCGGGTGTCCGCGAGGGCCTGGCGGGCCTCACCGGAGAGCTCGACCCGCGCGCCGCCGCGGGCGACGCGGACGACGTCGGCCGGGCTGACGGGGCCGACTCCCACGACCACCGGCTGGGCGGTGGTGTCCGCGCTGGCTTCAGTGCTGCTGAGAATGCTCAATGTCGTTCTTCCTCGTGAGTTGGGGCGTCGCGCTCGTTTCATCCGGCTGGTGGCGCCAGATGGAGCATAGGGTTGTCTATACAGCTGTGTGTCCGGTGGTCAGCCGGTCCCGGCCTCGGACGCGGCGAGCCGGTCGTCGTCGGAGCTCCCGCCGGCGGCCTTGCGGCGGCCGACACCGAGCTTGTAGAAGATCGTGAGAACGGCGAGCCACACGGCGCCGACGATGAGCGCCACGCGGGTGTCCGCGGAGAACGCCAGCAGCACGAAGACGAAGACCAGGAAGGCGATCGCCGCGATCTGCGCGTACGGCCACAGCGGCGACGGGAACTTGAGCGCCGACGCCTCGGCCGGGCTCATCTTCCGGCGGGCCTGGAAGTGCGCCAGCATGATCATCAGCCACACCCAGACCGTGGCGAAGGTCGCGATGGAGGCGATGATCGTGAAGATGTCCTCCGGCACGACGTAGTTGAGCACCACGCCGATCAGCAGCGCGCCGGTCATGATGACCACGGTCATCCAGGGCACGCCGTTGCGCGAGACCCGGCCCATGATCGTCGGCGCCTGACCGCGCTCGGCCATGCCGAACAGCATGCGGCCCGCGCCGAAGATGTCGCTGTTGATCGCCGACAGCGCGGCGGTGATCACCACGACGTTGAGGACGGTCGCCGCCGAGGTCAGACCGAGGCCCTCGAAGATCTGCACGAACGGGCTGCCCGAGGAGCTGATCGACTGCCACGGGGTGATCGACATGATGACACCGATGGTCAGCACGTAGAACAGCAGCACGCGCACCGGAACGCTGTTCACCGCGCGCGGGATGGTCTTGTGCGGCTCGTCGGCCTCCCCCGCGGTGACGCCGATGATCTCGGTGCCGCCGAAGGCGAACATGACCACGGCGAAGGACATCAGGAATCCCTCGATGCCGTTGGGGAAGAACCCGCCGTGCGACCACAGGTTGCTCACGCCGGTCTCCGCGTGGGCGCCGCTGAAGCCGAAGGCGAGGACGGCGATGCCGCCGAGAATCATCGCGACGATCGCGGCGATCTTCACCACGGAGAACCAGAATTCGAGCTCGCCGAAGACCTTGACGCTCAGCAGGTTCACCGCGCCGATGACGAACAGCGTGGCCAGCACCCAGATCCACCGCGGCACGTCGGGGAACCAGAATCCCATGTAGACGGCCAGCGCGGTGACGTCGGCGATGCAGACGATGATCATCTCGAAGGTGTAGGTCCAGCCGGTCAGGAAGCCCGGCAGGCGCCCCAGGTGCCGACTGGCGTACTCGCCGAACGAGCCGGGCACCGGGTCGGCCACGGCCATCTCGCCGAGCGCCCGCAGCACCACGAAGACCACGGCACCGCCGATCAGGTAGGCCAGCAGCACCGAAGGGCCGGCCTGGCTGATCGCCTCGGAAGAGCCGTAGAAGAGACCGGTGCCGATGGCCGAGCCGAGGGCGATGAAGCGGATGTGCCGTGCCGTGAGGCCACGGGTCAGTGCCGCCGCGCCTTTTCTCACCTTTTCCTCCCTGCGGGAACCACGTTGTCCCCTCCGTTGCAACCGGAACCGCCGGCTGTGCTGCCGGGCACAATCCGAGGCGGTGCGATATGTATAGTGCTGTATATACAGCTCGTCAAGAGCTCGGCCCGAAATCCGGGCGGAGCGCGCGGAGAAACCGGACAAACGCTGGTGAACAGGGACGATCCGGGGATCAGGTCGCGTCGAAGGTGCCTTCGAGCCGGTATCGCGAACCGGGGTGCAGCAGCCGGGCGGTGCTCACGAGCCGCCCCTCCGACCAGGTGCGCCGGTGGATCAGCAGGCACGGCTCGGCTTCCGCGATGCCCAGCAGCGCGCAGTCCTCGGCGGTGCCCAGCACGGCCTCGACGACGTGTTCGCCCTTGCCCAGCGGCGCGATCCGCGACAGGTAGCTGTTCGGCGTCTGCGTGGCGAAGTCCTGGTCGAGGTAGTCCGGGGCGAGCTCGGGGTTGACGTGGCGGTCCTCGAGCTGGATCGCGATCTCGTCCTCGAAGTGCACCACGACCGAGTGGAACACCGGCCGCCCCTCGGCGATCCCGAACAGGCGGTGCATCCGCAGGTCGGCGGGTTCCTCCCGCAGCAGCACCACGTCGGTCCGGTGCCGGTGCCCGCGCCGCTGGACCTCGTCGGCGATGTTGCGCACCTCGTACAGCGCGGAGCTGCTCTTGCGCTCGGCGACGAAGGTCCCCACGCCGGCGAGCCGGACGATCAGCCCCTCCGAGCTCAGCTCGCGCAGCGCCCGGTTGATGGTCATCCGCGACAGCCCCAGCGCGTTCACCAGCTGGCTCTCCGACGGCAGCAGCTCGCCCTCGGACCACCGCCCGGAGCCGATCTGCTCGATGATCACGTCCTTGAGGCGGCGGTAGGCGGGCGCGGACTCGCGGCGGCTCTCGCGGAACAGCACGGCCACGTCCAACGCATCAATGGCCACCGGCACCGCCCACCTCGGAGATCGATCATCAGCCCGCGCCCAGTTTATCCCGCCCCCGAAACTCGCCGGGAGCAGCGGCTACGGCTTGCGGGCCACACCGCCGGTCTCCCGGAACTCCGGCGAGCTGAAGGCCCGCTGACCGGTGTTCTCGCACCGGTCAGCGGGCCTTCAGCGCCTCAGTCGTCCAGGAGGTCCTCGATCGTGATCGGGATGTGGCGGACCCGGGTTCCCGTTGCGTTGTAGATCGCGTTGGCCACCGCCGCCGCCATGCCCACCGTGCCGATCTCGCCCAGGCCCTTCGCCCCGACCGCGTTGTGCAGCGTGTCCGGGTACCGGACGAAGTGGACGTCGGCGTCCGGGATGTCGGCGTTCACCGGGACCAGGTAGCCCGCGAAGTCGCCGTTGGCCAGGCGGCCGCTGTCCTCGATCTCCAGGCCCTCGTGCAGCGCCGCCGACACGCCCCAGATCATCCCGCCGAGCGCCTGGCTGCGGGCCGCCTTCTCGTTGATGATCCGGCCGCAGTCGAACACGCCGAGCATCCGAGACAGGCGGGCCTCCCGCGTCCACTTGTGCACGCGGACCTCGCAGAACTGGGCGCCGAACGAGCTGAACGAGTGCTTCGTCAGCTCCTCGCCGGGCGCCGAGGAACCGATCGCGGAGACCGACGAGCGACCCACCGCACGCAGCAGTTCGCCGAACTCCATCGCGCGGCCGTCGCCGGCCAGCACCCGGCCGTCCTCGTAGGACACCTCCGCGCCCTCGAACGGCGCGCCCGGCGACGACGCCACCACCAGCAGTGCGTCGATCACCTCGGTGGCCGCGATCATGACGGCCGAACCCGCGCTCGCCGTGCCGGTCGAGCCGCCGGACATGCCGCCCGACGGCAACGCCGAGTCGCCCAGCCGCGGCGTGATCCGCTCGACCGGAATCGCCAGCGATTCCGCGCCCACCAGCGACAGGACGGTCAGCAGGCCGGTGCCCGGGTCCGAGCCGCTGGTCGCCACCACGGCCGTGCCGTCGGCCCGCAGGGTGATCTCGACGCTGGCCGGGAACCGCAGCGCCGGGAACATCGCGGTGGCCACGCCCATGCCCACGAGCCAGTCGCCGTCGGTGCGCCCGCCGGGCGAGCGGTCCGCCCAGCCGAACCGCTCCGCGCCGGTCTGGAAGCACTCGTCGAGGTGCTTGCTGGACCACTGCAGGTCCTTGCCCGGCGGCGCGATCGAGTTGTTCCGCAGGCGCAGTTCGATCGGGTCCACGCCCAGCTCGACCGCCAGCTCGTCGATCGCGCTCTCCAGCGCGAAGGACCCGGGCGCCTCCCCCGGCGCCCGCATGAACGTCGTCGGCGGGATGTTCAGCGGCACGATCTTCTGGCTGACGGCCAGGTTCTGGGTCGCGTACCACTCCCGCGAGGTGCCGTGCGAGGTCGGCTCCACGAACGACCGGTCCGCCGGCGTGGTGCACCACGACTCGTGGCGCAGCGCGATCAGCGTGCCATCGGAGTCCGCGCCGAGGGAGATCTTCTGCAGCGTCGCCGGGCGGGTCGCCGTCGCGGTGAAGACCTGTTCCCGGGTGAGCGCGGCCTTCACCGGCCGGCCGAGGGCCTTGGCCGCCGCCGCCGCCAGGAACGCCGGGGTGGAGGTGCGGGCCTTGCCGCCGAAAGCGCCGCCCACGAAGGGGTTCAGCGCGCGGACCGACGCGCGGTCCAGGCCCAGCGCCCCGGCGATGTCGGCGGCCTGCAGGTCCGAGCCCTGGTTCCCGCTGTAGATGGTCAGGACGCCGGCGTCCCACACCGCGACCGCGGAGTGCGGTTCCATCGCGGCGTGGTTCTGGGTGGCGGTGCGGTACGTCGCCTCGATGCGCACCGGGCTCGCCCCCAGCGCGTCCTCGATGGACTCGACACCGTCCGCGAGGACCGTGATGTCCTCGTTGGACGGCGCGTCCTCGGCCGCGGCGAGGCCGTCGTCGAACGAGGTCAGGGCGGGCCGGGCCCGGTAGGAGACCTCGACCAGCATCGCCGCGTCCCGCGCCTGCTCGAAGGTCTCCGCCACCACGAAGCCGATCGGCTGGCCGTAGTAGGTGACTTCGCGGTCCTGCAGCGGAACCCACATCTCGCCGAAGAGCGGGGAACTCGGCTTGCGCAGGTCCAGCGGGTCGAACGGCGTGTACACGCCGAGCACGCCGGGCGCGCTCTTCGCCGCTGTGACGTCCATGGCCTCGACCTCGCCGTGCGCGATCGCGCTGAGCACGACGTACCCGTAGGCCATGCCCGGGAAGTTGTTGTCCGCGCCGTACTTCGCCTGCCCGGTGACTTTCAGCGGGCCGTCCAGCCGACTGGTCACAGGCGGCTCCCTTCGGTCAGTTCGAGCAGTGCGCGGACCACGGTCCGCTTCAACAGGGAAACCTTGAAAGCGTTGCCGGACAACGGCCGAGCGCCGTCGGCGGCCAGGGACGCCGCGACCTCGAAGGACTCCGGCGTCGCGGGCGCGCCGCGCAGGGCCTCCTCGACCGCGGGCAGCCGCCACGGCACGGTCGCCACGCCGCCGACCGCCACCCGGGCGTCGGCGATGTGCCCGTCCTGGACGTCCAGCGCGACCGCTGCGGAGCAGAGCGCGAACTCGTAGGACTGCCGGTCGCGCACCTTGACGTACGTGGAACGCGACGCCCAGTCCAGCCGCGGCACCACGACCTCGCCGATCAGCTCGCCGGGGCGCAGATCGTGCTCCGCCTCCGGCGAATCGCCCGGCAGGCGGTAGAAATCGGCCAGCTTCGCGGTGCGGCTCCCGGCGGCGCTGAGCAGCCGGACCTCCGCGTCGAGCGCGACCAGCGCGACCGCCAGGTCGCTGGCGTGCGCTGCCGCGCACGAGTCGCTGGTGCCCAGGACCGCGTGCATCCGGTTCGCGCCCGAGATCGCCGGGCATCCGCTGCCCGGCTCCCGCCGGTTGCAGGGCATGGCGACGTCGCGGAAGTACGTGCACCTGGTGCGCTGCATCAGGTTCCCGCCGATGCTGGCCATGTTGCGCAGCTGCTGGGAGGCGCTCTGCAGCAGGGCCCGGGAGATCGCCGGGTACACGCCGGGGTGCTCGGCGACGTCGCTCATCCGCTCCAGCGCGCCGATGCGCAGCCCGTCGCCGGTGTCGATGCCCCGCAGCGGGAGCTCGTTGATGTCCTGGACCTGTTGCGGCGCGAGGACGTTGAGCTTCATCAGGTCGACGAGGGTGGTGCCGCCGGCCAGGAACGTGCCGGGCGAGGCGAGCGCCGCTTCGACGGTCATCGGTGCCGTGAGTTCAAAGGGACGCATCGGCCTGCCTCGCTTGTTCGATCGCCGCGACGATGTTCGGGTAGGCAGCGCAGCGGCAGATGTTGCCGGACATGAACTCCCGGACGTCCTCGACGCCCTGCTCGACCGCGGCGACGGCCGACATGACCTGACCGGACGTGCAGAACCCGCACTGCAGGGCGTCCTGGTCGACGAACGCCCGCTGGACCGGGTGCAGCTCGTCGCCGTCGGAGAGGCCCTCCACCGTCGTCACCGGTCGCTTCACGGTGGCGGCGAGGGTGAGGCACGAGAGCACGGGCCTGCCGTCGACGTGCACGGTGCAGGCACCGCACTGGCCGCGGTCGCAGCCCTTCTTCGGGCCGGTGACGCCGAGGTTCTCCCGCAATGCGTCCAGCAGCGTCACGCCGGGATCGACGTTCAGCCGTTCGGCCCTGCCGTTGACTTCGAGTGAGATGTCCACTTGATCTCTTCCCCGCCGGTCGCCCGCGCAGGGCGACCGCAGCGGTGTCGCTTGTGGTGGTGGGAGCAGAACTGGGACCATCGCCGAAACCGGATATTCATCCGTTTCAGCCCCTCCTCGACGCTAGCGGATACTTATCCGCTCTGCAAGGACGGCACCACCCCCGAAGGTAGCCGCAGGTCGACGGCCGGTTGTGCACTACATTCCAGGGAAGGACGCGGCAGCCAACCGGGAGGGACGATGACGACGGGCTCGGTCAGTTCCCGACGTGCGGACACCCGGCGCAACCACGAGCGCATCCTCACCGCGGCGGCGAAGTCGCTGGCCGGTTCGGGAGCGGTTTCGTTCAACGCCATCGCGAAGCAGGCCGGCGTGGGCGTCGGCACGGTGTACCGGCACTTCCCCACCCCGGAGGCGCTCGTCCTGGCCGTGTACCGGCGCGAGCTGCAGCACCTCGTCGACGTCGTCCCGAGCCTGCTCCGGCAACACCCGCCGGAACAGGCGTTCCGGATCTGGACGGCCGACCACCTGACGCATTACATGATGACCAAACGAGGCCTGGCCGGAGCCCTCGGCGCGGCCACGTCGTCGCACGGCGAAATGTTCGCGAAGGCCCACGAGGCCATGGTCGGCGCGGTCGCCACGCTGCTGGAGGCCAACGTCGAGGCCGGGACCGTCCGCGCCGACCTGGACCCGGAGACGGTCCTGCGCGGGCTCGGCGGCCTGCTCTACCTCGACCCCCGCGACGACTGGCGGGGCCCGACCGAGAAGCTCGTCGACCTGCTGTGGCGGGGCATGTGCACGGGAACGTGCCACCCCGATGGCGACGCCCGGCCAGCCTGACTCGCCAAGCGCCTCGCCTTGCGGTCGCCCGACCGATCATCGTCCTGAATGGACATGCGCACCTCCGCGCCGCACCCGCCTGACCGCAAGGTCGACAGGCCCTCGGACCCCAACTGGTGCAACGTGGGACAACGGCTGCCATGGCGGACCTGGCACTCCGGTGGCTCGAAGGAGCGCGACATGCTCAGCTCGAACATTCTCTTCCCGGCCGACAAGATCCACGAGCCGTGGACCGGTCACGACACCCAGACCCTCGTCGTGGCGGCCATCGGGATCGCCATCGTGGTGCTGCTGATCGTCGTGGCGAAGATGCACGGCTTCCTCGCGCTGACCATCGGGTCCTTCTTCGTCGGGATCGGGTCCGGCATCGAGCTGGACAAGGTCGCCGGCTCGTTCGAGAAGGGCGTTGGCGACGTGCTCGGCAGCGTCGGCGTGCTGATCGTGCTCGGTGCGATGCTCGGCAAGCTGCTCGCCGACTCGGGCGGGGCCGACGAGATCGTGGACAAGATCATGACCGGGGGTCGCCGCGGGCTGCCGTGGCGAATGGCCCTGATCGCCTTCATCATCGGCATCCCGATGTTCTTCGAGATCGGCCTCGTTCTGCTGATCCCCGTCATCATGCTGACGATCCGCCGGTCCAGGCTGCCCGCGATGTACCTGGCGATCCCGGCTCTCGCCGGCCTCTCCGTCCTGCACGGCTTCATCCCCCCGCATCCGGGACCGCTGGTGGCGATCGCGAACCTGCACGCCAACGTCGGCGTCACCCTCGCCATCGGCCTGATCATCGCGATCCCCACCGTGATCGTCGCCGGACCGCTGTACGGCATGGTGGCGGCGCGCCTGGTGCCGATCGGTGCCCGCGGAGCGGGCGGAAACCTCATCGGGCCCGGGCCGGACGCAGGCTCTCCGGGCGGTGGCGAGGATGGCGGCGGGTCCGGAACGGTGCCGGGCGAGCCGGAGCGCACGCGTCGCCCGAGCTTCACCTGGACCATCATCACGGTTCTCACCCCGGTGGTCCTGATGCTGGTCCGCGCTGCGGCCGAGGTGTGGATGAGCGAAACCGCGTGGATCTACCCGTTCCTGCAGTTCATCGGGGAACCGATCGTGGCGTTGCTGATCGCCGTGCTGCTGGCGATGGTGACGTTCGGCATCGGTGTCGGATTCACGCCGGTCACCCTGACGACGAAGCTGGGCGAGAGCCTGATGCCGATCGTCGGCGCCACGATGATCGTCGGGGCCGGCGGTGGCTTCAAGCAGGTGCTCGTGGACGGTGGCGCCGGCACCGCGATCGGGAAGCTCGCCGTGGCGGCGAGCCTGTCCGCGCTGCTGCTCGGCTGGATGGTGGCGGTGCTGGTGCGGCTGGCGACCGGGTCGGCCACGGTGGCGACCGTGACCGCGTCGGGCATCGTGGCCCCCTTCGCCGCCGGTCTGCCGCCGACGCAACTGGCTCTGGTCGTGCTGGCCATCGGCGCCGGCTCCCTGTTCTTCTCCCACGTCAACGATGCCGGCTTCTGGCTGGTCAAGGAGTACTTCGGCATGACCATCGGCCAGACCATCAAGTCCTGGTCGGTGATGGAGACGATCATCTCCGTGGTCGGCCTCGCCTTGACGCTCCTGCTGTCGACGTTCCTCTAGCGCCCTGGGGATGAGTTGGGATCCCCACGTTCGCGAGATCTGCGAGACCACCGCACCGGAGGGCGCGCTCCTCCGGTGATCGTCGAGCACCCGCAGTTCACCCGCACGCGTGGGGCACTGCAACTAGCATGACGGGGACGGCCCCAGGGCCGTCCCCGTCCACCGGTCGTCGCCCCGGCGAAAGCTGGGGAAACCTACCCAGGAATTGCTCATGTGCCGCAGCATCAAGACGCTCCGCCCGCCGTACGCCGAAGACGTCACCGAAGTGGACATCCGGGCGGCCGCGTTGCAGTACGTCCGCAAGATCTCCGGGTTCCGCAAGCCCGCCGCGCACAACGAGGCAGCCTTCGAGCAGGCGGTGGACGACATCGAGAAAGCCACCGCGAAGCTGCTGGCGTCCCTGGAGGTCCGCGGCTCCCGGTGACGGCCGCCCGTCAGGAGTCGAGCAGGGCGATGTCGGACGGGTGCTGGGCCAGCGGGGTCGCCTCGATGGTCATGTACGGGAACAGCGGCAGGTTCCAGAGGATCTCGTGCAGCCGCTCGTTGTCGGCCACGTCGAAGACGCTGAGGTTCGAGTACTGCCCGACGCAGCGCCAGAGGTGCACCCACTCCCCGCCCTGCTGCAACTTCTGCGAGTAGGCCTTCTCCCGCGCGAGCGTGTCGGCCTTCACCGCCGGATCCATCTCGACCGGGAGGTCGACGTCCATCTTCACCGCGAACAGCACGGTCAGTCCTTCCTGAGATTCCTCGCCCCGGTGCGGGGCGTCCTCGACCAAATTACTCGGCGAGGTGGCGCCTCATCTCGTTCGATTGATCACTGCCGGCGGGTCATCGGGGGTCCAGGACGAAGTCGTAGGTGACCTCGTTCGCCCCGCCGCCGGGGTTGGGCCGGGGGTCCAGGACGAGCTCCGGCTTGACCGCCTGGGCGATGTCGTCGGCGACGTGGGCCCCGCCCTTGAAGTACAGCTGGGTGGTGATCAGCCGGTGGCCGGGGGCGGAGACCTTCAGGTGCAGGTGCGCGGGCCGCCAGGCGTGCCAGCCCGCGGCGGCGATCAGCTTGCCGCACGCGCCGTCGGTGGGGATCTGGTACGGCGCCGGCTGCACGGTCCGGATCTTGAACCGGCCCTGCTCGTCGGCGATCACCGTGCCGCGCAGGTTCCACTCCGGCAGTCCGGGCGCGTACTGCGAGTAGTAGCCGAGGTCGTCGGCGTGCCACATCTCGATCTTCGCCCCGGCCAGCGCCTGGCCGGACACGCTGGTGACCTGGCCCTGGAACAGCAGCGGGGTGCCCGGCTCGTCCGGCCGCATCGGGAGGGTGGCTTCGGCGGGCAGTTCCGGCGAATCCGGCACGTAGTACGGGCCCTCGATGGTGCCCTTGGAGCCCTGCCGGTCCTCGTTGGCCACCTCCTCGACGACGTGCTCGATCCACACGTCCAGGAACAGCGGCCATTCGCCGTCCTGGCCGACCTGGATCAGCCACGCCTTGAGCGCGTCGTATTCCGCGTAGGTGACCTGCTGCCGCCGGATCACGTCGTGCACCGCCCGGATGACTTCCGTGGCCAACGCGTCGACCCGCTCCTTGCTCGTGGCGGCGGTCGTCTGCTTCGCCCGGAAGCGCTCGGTGGCCGCCGCGCCCGATGCGGCGGCGGTCGCGGTCTGCTCGGAGAGGTTCGTGGTCATGTCACCGATTCCTTTGCTCAACAGCGTTGTCGATGCGGTTCCCGGCTCAGCCGTCCTGGCGGTAGTGCGCCAGCTTCCCGGGGTCGATGTCGATGCCGATGCCCGGCTGCGCGCGGACCTGGACGGTGCCGTCGCTGATCCGGACCGGCTCGGCGAGCAGGTCGTCGCTCATGTCCAGGAAGTTGGACAACTCCCCGGGCCGCTGCGACGTCAGCTGGTACGCGGCGCCGAAGGCGACGCTGCACATGGTGCCGATCTGGCCGTCGATCTGGTTGCCCATCACCACTTCCACGCCCAGTCCCTCGCACTGGAACAGCACGCGCTGCGACGTGGTGAAGCCGGTGCGGGCGGTCTTGATGCTGATCGCGGTGGCCGCGCCGGCGAGCAGTTCCCGGGTCACCTCGCCCGGGCGGGTGGCGCTTTCGTCCGCCACGAAGGGGATTTCGCTGTGCTGCACCAGCCAGCGCCGCCCCAGCACGTCGTCGGCCGGGCAGAGCTCCTCGGCGAGGGTGAGGCCGAGATCGGACATCTCGCGCAGGGCGCGGGCGGATTCCGACGCGGTCCAGCCGCGGTTGCCGTCGACGTAGAGCTCGACGTCGTCGCCGAGCCCGGCCCGCAGCGCCCGGCAGGCCTCGACGTCCACTGTGTACGGTTTGCGGCCGACCTTGACCTTGAAGGTGGTGATGCCGTACTCGGCCCGGATCCGCTCCGCCTCGGCGACCATCTGCTCCGGCGCGGCGAAACCGACCATGTGCGCGACCCGCATCCGGTCGGTGTAGCCGCCGAGCAGCTCGGTCACCGGCAGCCCGAGCGACTTGCCGATGAGATCCCACAGCGCCATGTCCAGCGCCGCCTTGGCCGTGGGGTTGCCGACCGTCCGGTGCAGCCGCGCGTGGATGGCCTCCCGCTCCAGCGCCGACATGCCGACCACGTCGGGCGCGAACAGCTTGTCGATCACCGCGACGATGGATTCCTGCGTCTCGCCGTAGGTGAACGGCCGCGGCGGCGCCTCGGCGACCCCGATCAGCCCGTCGTCGGTGTGCACCCGCACCAGCACGTGCTCGGCCACGTGCACCTCGCCGCTGGCGAACCGCAGCGGCTTGCGGTACGGGATGGCGAACGGGATCGCCTCAATTCGCGTGATCTTCACGTGCTTCCTCGATGTCCTGGGTGTCGTCGTGGCCGACGAACACGTCGTTGGCCGCGAGCGCGGTCAGCAGGTTGCGCAGCAGCGGCGAATCGTCCTCGGCGCGCCAGGCCAGTGCCAGTTCGACGCTTTCGGCGTCGGGCACCGGCACGAACACCACCCCCTCCAGCGGAAAGGACTGCACCGAGGCCGGGGCGAGCGCCACCCCGAGGCCGGCCGCGACCAGCGCGACCTGGGTGGAAGCCTCCCCGATCTCGTGCGCGCAGTTCGGGTAGAACCCGGCCGCCAGGCAGCTGCGCACCACCGCGTCGTTGACCACCGAACGCGACGAGGCGGAGTACATGATGAACTGCTCCGCCCGCAGTCGCGCCATCCCGACGTCGGGTTCCCCGGCGAGCGGATGGTTCTCCGGCAGCACGAGCACCAGCGGCTCGCGCGCGATGGTGCGGTGCGCGATGCGGTCCTCGCGGGTCGGCGGGCGCAGCATCCCTACGTCGATCTCGTTGCGCAGCAACGCCTTCTCCTGCGCCGGGGTGAGCAGGTCCGGGTGGATCTCCAGCTCGACCCCGGGCAGGTCGCGCTTGACGATGTGCGCCAGCCGCGGCAGCTGCCGGTAGGACGCCGACCCGGTCAGCCCGAGCCGGAGCACGCCGTGACACCCGTCCGCGAGCCGCTTCACGCGGCGCGCCGCGTCGTCGATCGACTTCAGGATGCGCAGCGCGTCGTCGTGGAAGACCGCGCCCGCAGGCGTCAGCTGCACCTGCCTGGTCGTGCGGGCGAACAGCTCGGCGCCGAGTTCGGCTTCCAGCTGCCGGATCGCTTGGGACAGCGGGGGTTGCGCCATGTTCAGCCGCTTGGCCGCCCGCCCGAAGTGGCGGGTCTCGGCCACCGCGACGAAGTAGCGCAGATGTCGCAGTTCCACTGCCGCACCTCCTCCCGCCAGGCCGGGTGGCCGCGGCCACAACGTCGTTCGTCCAGGTCAGCCTAGGTCCGCCATTCAGCTCGAACAAATACTCATTCCCGATCGATTGGTATGTCGCAGATATCAATCGGCCCTAGGTCGGGACTGGGGGTTTTCCCGGCGTGATCCAGGCCACGGTCGTGCCAGCGTCTTCGGCAACCCGGACACCGAAGTCCGATGGCGGGCACCGCGGCCCGCCGGGAGGAGGCACCATGTCCGAAGCGCTGGACCGCATCCGGACCGCGCTCGCCGACGCGCTGGTCGAAGACCCCGAGCGCGGCGTGCACCGCGCCAAGCGCAGCATCTTCACCGACCCGGAGCTCTTCGAGCTGGAGATGGCGCACATCTTCGAGGGCAACTGGATCTACCTGGCGCACGAGAGCCAGATCCCCGAGGTCGGCGGCTACTTCACCACCCACATCGGCCGTCAGCCCGTGGTCATCACCCGTGACAAGCAGGGGCGGCTGAACGCGCTGCTCAACGCCTGCAGCCACCGCGGGGCCATGCTCTGCCGCCGCAAGCGGGACAACCGCACCACGCTCACCTGCCCGTTCCACGGCTGGACCTTCAGCAACAACGGCAAGCTGCTGAAGGTCAAGGATCCGCGGGACGCCGGGTACCCGGAGCAGTTCAACACCGACGGCTCGCACGACCTGACCCGGGTCGCCCGGTTCGACAACTACCGCGGCTTCCTGTTCGGCAGCCTCAACCCCGGCGTCAAGCCGCTCGCCGAGCACCTGGGCGAGGCGGCCAAGATCATCGACATGGTGGTGGACCAGTCCCCGGAGGGGCTGGAGGTCCTGCGCGGCGCCTCCACCTACGTCTTCGACGGCAACTGGAAGCTGCAGGCCGAGAACGGCGCCGACGGCTACCACGTCTCCGCGACGCACTGGAACTACGCGGCCACGACCGCCCGCCGCACCTCCGGGGAGTCCAGCAACGACACCAAGAACATGGACGCCGGCACCTGGTCCCGGCAGAAGGGCGGGTTCTACTCCTTCGAGCACGGCCACCTGCTGCTGTGGACGGAGTGGGCCGATCCCAGCAACCGGTCGCTGAACGAGAAGCGCGACGAGCTCGTGGCGCGGTTCGGCGAGGACCGGGCGAACTGGATGATCGGCTACTCCCGGAACCTGTGCCTGTACCCGAACGTCTACCTGATGGACCAGTTCAGCTCGCAGATCCGGCACTTCCGGCCGATCGCGGTGGACAAGACCGAGGTCACCATCTACTGCATCGCCCCGAAGGGCGAGAGCGCCGAGGCCCGCGCGAACCGGATCCGCCAGTACGAGGACTTCTTCAACGCCACCGGCATGGCCACTCCGGACGACCTGGAGGAGTTCCGGGCCTGCCAGCACACCTACCGGGCCACCGCCGCCCCGTGGAACGACCTCAGCCGCGGCGCGGTGCACCAGATCGCCGGCGCGGACGAGGACGCGAAGCGGCTCGGCATCTCGCCGATCGCCAGCGGGGTGCGCACCGAGGACGAGGGCCTCTACCCCATCCAGCACGGCTACTGGCTCGACACGATGCGCGCCGCCGTCGATTCCGCCGCAGCCCAGGGAAACCGGTGATGACCGTGATGACCACCGCGATCGAGACCGAAGCAGTCCGGCAGTTCCTGTACCGCGAGGCGCGCCACCTCGACGACCGCGAGTTCGAGGAGTGGCTGGAGTGCTACCACGAGGACGTCGAGTTCTGGATGCCCGCGTGGGACGACGATGACGAGCCGACTACCGATCCGCAGACCGAGATCTCGCTGATCTACTACGCCAACCGCGGCGGCCTCGAAGACCGGGTGTTCCGGATCCGCACCGACCGGTCGGCGGCGACCAGCATCCCGGAGCCGCGCACCGGCCACAACATCACCAACGTGGAGATCGTCGAGCAGCGCGGCCTGCTGGTGGACGTGCGGTTCAACTGGTTCACCCTGTACTACCGCTACCACCACGTCGACACGTACTTCGGAACGTCGTTCTACACCATCGACTTCGGCGGCGAGCGACCGCTGATCACCAGCAAGCGGGTGGTGCTGAAGAACGATTACATCCACCACGTCGTCGACATCTACCACGTCTGAGGGGCCGGAGATGAGCTATCAAGTCGCGTTGAGCTTCGAGGACGGCGTCACCCGGTTCATCACCTGCGGTCCACATGAGACGGTCGCCGAGGCGTCCTACCGGTCGCGGATCAACATCCCGCTGGACTGCCGCGACGGCGCCTGCGGCACCTGCAAGTCGCGCTGCGTCGCCGGCGAGTACGACGGCGGCGACTACATCGAGGACGCGCTCACCGACGACGAGGCGGCGGCGGGATTCGCCTTGCCATGCCAGATGGTGCCGCACAGCGACCTCGTGCTGGAGATCCCGGCGACCGCGGAATTCGCCAAGACGGGCGCCGCGGTGCACGCCGGGTCGATCATCGAGGTGCGGCGGCTGTCGGCGAGCACGGTCGCCTTCACCGTGGAGCTGGACGACCGCGATCAGCTGGCGTTCCTGCCCGGCCAGTACGTGAACGTGGCGGTGCCCGGGACCGGCGTGGCGCGGTCGTACTCGTTCAGCACCGGGCCGGCCGAGAAAGCCGTGTCGTTCCTGGTCCGCATCACCGCCGGCGGCGCCATGTCGGGCTACCTCGCCGACCGGGCCGAGGTCGGCGACCGGGTCGAGTTCACCGGGCCGCTGGGGAGCTTCTTCCTCCGCGACCTGGTCCGCCCGGCCCTGCTGCTGGCCGGTGGCACCGGGTTGGCGCCGCTGCTGTCCATGCTGGAGCGGCTCACCGACGCCGAGGTGACCCACCCCGTGCACCTGATCTACGGGGTCAGCTCCGACACCGACCTGGTGGAGCTGGACAGGCTGCGTGCCTACGCGGACGCGATCCCGCAGTTCAGCTTCGACCACTGCGTCGCCGACGAAGCGAGCACCGCCGCTCACAAGGGCTACGTGACCAGCCTGCTCACGCCGGAACACCTGCACGGCGGCGATGTCGACGTCTACCTGTGCGGGCCGCCGCCGATGGTCGAGGCGGTGCGCGGCCACCTGCGGCAATCCGGGATCGATCCGGTGAACTTCTACACCGAGAAGTTCACCGTCGCGGCGGAGGTGGGCAGGTGAACCGCTTCGCCGGGCAGGTCGTCGTCGTCACCGGAGCCGCGCAGGGCATCGGCCGGGCGGTGGCGGAGCGGTTGTTCGCCGAATCCGCCGAGGTGGTCCTGGCCGACCGGTCCGAGCTGGTCCACGAGGTGGCCGCGGGCCTGGTCTCGGGCGGCCGCAAGGCGCACGCCGTGGTCGTCGACCTGGAGCAGTTCGCCGGTGCGGAGCGGGCGGTGGCCTGCGCCCGCGAACTGCACGGCGGCATCGACGTGCTGATCAACACCGTCGGCGGCACGATCTGGGCGAAGCCGTTCGAGCACTACCCGCCGGAGCAGATCGAAGCGGAGCTGCGGCGATCGCTGCTGCCGACCCTGTGGGGCTGCCGGGCCGCGTTGCCGCACCTGGTCCGGCAGGGGCACGGCACGATCGTGAACGTTTCGTCGGTGGCCACCCGCGGCGTCAACCGGGTGCCGTACGCGGCGGCGAAGGGCGGGGTCAACGCGCTGACCACCGCCCTGGCGATGGAGGCCGCGCGGCACGGGATCCGGGTGGTGGCCACGGCCCCGGGCGGGACCGACGCGCCGCCGCGCCGCATCGCGCGCGGCCCGGCCGCCGAGACCGACCAGGAGAAGCGGTGGTACCAGGAGGTCGTGGACCAGACCGTCGCGTCGTCGCCGATGCGGCGCTACGGGACGCTGGCGGAACAGGCGGCGGCGATCGCGTTCCTCGCCTCACCCGAGGCCTCCTACATCACCGGGACGGTGCTGCCGGTCGCCGGCGGTGACCTCGGGTGAGGGCGCGCCGTCCGATTACATTGGGCAGATGACCGGGCATGCAGAACCGATCGGCCGGCAGCGGGAGCTGGCCGAGCTGGACCGGTTGCTCGCCGCCGCGCCCGGTTTCGCGGCGGTGGCAGGTCCGGCCGGGATCGGGAAGACGGCCGTCGTCGAGCACTTCCTGTCCCGGCATCCGCAGATCCGCGTGGCACGAGCGGTCGGCCTGCCCTGGGAGCAGTCGGATGCCTTCGCCGTGCTGGACCAGCTGTTGCGCGGATCCGACGCGCCCCGCGACGCGGCGGGGCTGCTCGCCTGGTGCTCCGCCGGTCCCGGCATCGTGGTCGTCGACGACGCGCAGTGGGCAGA
The DNA here is from genome assembly GCF_056431445.1 of Saccharopolyspora sp. NPDC045941. Lineage (NCBI taxonomy): Bacteria > Bacillati > Actinomycetota > Actinomycetes > Pseudonocardiales > Pseudonocardiaceae > Saccharopolyspora > Saccharopolyspora sp. NPDC045941. The sequence goes on along the minus strand of NZ_JBWKKU010000007.1, from coordinate 20,541 downwards.
CGTCGAGTCGCTGGAGGCGCTGCTGTCGGCCTTCCGGCGCCTGACCTCGGAACCGGTCCTGATCGTCCTGGTCGCGCGCGAACTCCCCGCTGCGGTGCGGCCAGGCGCGACGGTCCGAATAGGACCATTGGTGGCGGCCGAGGTGCGGACGCTGGCGATGCTGCACGCGGGACGCGACCTGAGCGCGCCGACGGCCCACCAGCTCGCCGCCCACACCGGTGGAAATCCCCGCCACATCAGGGATCTGCTCGACGAGCTCCCGCCGGAGACCTGGTCGCGATGGCACCCGGCGCTGCCCGCGCCTCGCGCCGTCGCCGCCGACGTCACCCGGAGGCTGCACGCCTGTTCCGCCGCGACGCGGGAGTTCATCGAGGCGGCTGCGGTGCTGGGCCGCACGGTCCCGGTCGCCGCGGCCGCCGAACTGGCCGACATCAAGGACCCCATCACCGCGCTGGACGCCGCGTGCGAAAGCGGGCTCGTCGGCACCGTTGCCGGGCACGGCCTGATGACCTTGGCGTTCCCGGATCCGCTGGTGCACGCCGCGATCTACCACGACGTGCCGCCGCTGGTGCGGTACGGGCTGCACGGCACGGCGGCGCAGCTCGCCGAGGACGAGCACGCCAAGCTGAAGCACCTGGTGGCCCAGACCCCCGCGCCGGATGCCGCGCTGGCCGACGAGCTCGACGACTTCGCCGCCCGGCAGGCCGGGCTCGGCGCGTGGTCGGTCGCCGGGCAGGCGCTGATCGACGCCAGCCGGCTCAGCCCGGCGAAGGCGGACCGCGAGCACCGGCTGGTCCGGGCGGTCGACGCGCTGGTGGGCGCCGGGGATCTCGCCCAGGCCAGCGCGTTCTCCGCGCAGATCGAGAGCTTCCCCCCGGGGCCGCTGCGCGATGCGGTGCTGGGCTACCTGGCGATCCAGCGCGGCCGTCCGGCCGAGGCCGAGCTGCTGCTGACCCGCGCATGGGAGGCCTGCCGCCCCGGCCGCGAGCCGGAGACCGCGGCGCTGATCTGCCAGCGGCGGGTGCTGCACTCGCTGAGCCGCTGGCACGGCACCGACCTGGTCGCCTGGGGGCGTCGCGCCGTGGCGTTGGCCGACCCGCAGGACCCGTCGGCGGTGGAGTCCGAAGCGATCATGGGGCTGGGTCTGGCGGCGACCGGGCGGATCCGCGAGGCGCAGGACACCTACCGGGACGTGGTGGCGCGGGTGAGCCGGGGCGCGCAGTCGCAGCGGGTGCAGATGGGCAAGGGCTGGCTGGACCTGGCGCTGGACGACCCGCAGACCGCGCGCCGGGAACTGGAGATCGCCGTGCCCACCGAGTACCGGATGGGCGCGCTGCGGATCTCCCTGTGGGCGCAGGCGTGGTTGGCGCGCGCCGACTTCGCGCTCGGCTCCTGGGACGAGGCACTGCAAACCGTCGACCGCGCGGCCGTGCAACTCGCCGAGACCGGCCTGGAACTGGTACGGCCGCTGGTGCACTGGACGGGCGCGCAGATCCACGCGCTGCGCGGGGATCCCGACGCCGCCCAGCACCACCTGCGGCAGGCGTCGGCATCCACCCACAACTACGAGATCATGCTGATCCCGGCGTGCCTGGCCCGCGCGCACTGCGCCGAGGCCCAATCCGATTACGAAGGCGTGCTGCGCGCGCTCGAACCGGTGGCCCAGTCGTGGCCCCGGGAGGGCGTGGACGAGCCGGGTTTCTGGCCGTGGCCGGACATCTACGGCAACGCGCTGGTCATGACCAACCGGGTGGCCGAGGCGGACGAGTTCCTGCGGCCGCACGAAGCCCTGGCCGCCGAGCGCGGGCACCGGTCGGCGACGGCCAGACTCGGCTACGTTCGCGGGCGGATCCTCGCCGCGACGGGCGACGTCGATGCCGCGCGGGAATCCTTCGAGGCAGCGCTCGCGAATCTCCGGACGCTGCCGCTGCCCTACGAACGCACCCGGGTCCACTTCGCGTACGGCCAAACCCTGCGCCGGGCCGGGAAGCGCAGGGAAGCCGACGTCGTCCTGCAACGAGCGCGGGACGGCTACGCGGCGCTGGGCGCCACCGCGTACGTGGTGCGCTGCGACCGCGAGCTCAAGGCGGGCGGGCTGCACCCGAAGCGCGGCGGCGTGGACCTCACCGAGCTCACCCCGCAGGAACAGGCGGTGGCCAAGCTGGTGGCGGCGGGCATGACCAACAAGCAGGTCGCCGCCGAGCTGTTCGTGTCGGTGAAGACCGTCCAGTTCCACCTGACCCGGATCTACGCGAAGCTCGGCATCCGCTCCCGCAGCGAACTCGCCGCCCGCGGCCACGTCTCACCGGCCGATGGTTGATCAGCGCCGCTGCCTGCCGACCGGGGTGAGCCGCACGCCGTCGTGTGCTCCGCTTCGCCGGGGTGCTCCAGGAAGCCGCCACCGGCTCCCGCATCGCGCCGGTGGTGCGCAACCCGCGCTAGAAATCCGGGGCTGAACCGGCACACCGAACCGGCCGCCGCACGGGGTCTGCACCGATCAACACCCGTTCGGCGGCCATGGTTTCGCCCTATTCGTCCGTTCGCCCAGGGCTATTTGATTCTGTGATCCAGCTCTCCTTGAATAAGGCGACCGATCACGAGATCTCCGACTCGGGCCGCACCACCAGGCGTGCTCGCGCAGGACAACCGCCGACGCCGTACTCGCCGAAGAGCCGGAGGTCCGGGTGCCCGCACATCGCAAGTTCCTCGCCGCAGCGGCCATTTTCGCGCTGCTCGCGCTCACCGCGGCGTGCGGGGGCATCAACACCGAGGCGACCGGATCGGCCTCCGGCGGTGCCGGCAGCACCTTCCGGTTCGCCTACTCCGTCGGCCCCAGCCGCTACGACCCGCACCGCGCCTCGTCCAGCTTCGACAACGCCTCCCTGTTCCCGGTCTACGACCGCCTGGTGCACCTGACCACCGCCGCCGAACCGGTGCCCGGCCTGGCCACCGGCTGGCAGTACACCGACGGCGGCAAGCGGCTGGTCTTCGAACTGCGGCCGGGCGTGCGGTTCCACGACGGCGCCCCGTTCGACGCCGCCGCCGCGAAGGCGAACCTGGACCGCGCCCGCACGCTGCAAGGCTCGACCGTCGCCTCCGAGCTGAAAGCGGTGGAACGGGTCGACGTGCTCGGGCCGCTGACCATCGCGCTGGCGCTCACCGCGCCGGACAGTTCGCTGATCGGCGTGCTCTCCGACCGGGCCGGGATGATGGTCAGCCCGGCGGCGTTCGACGATCCGCAGCTGGACCTGCGGCCGGTCGGCGCCGGGCCGTACCAGATCGTCAGCTACAGCCCGAACGACCGCGTCGTGCTGCGCCGCTTCCCCGGCTACTGGGATCCCGCCGCCCAGCAGGTCGAGACGATGGCGGTCGTCATCCAGCCCGACACGACGACGCGGATGAACGCGCTGCGCGCCGGCGAGGTCGACGCCGCGCTGCTGGCGGGGAACCAGGTCGCCGAGGCCCGGCAGTACGACCTCGGCGTCGTCGGCGACGTGACCCTCGCCTTCTACCACCTGCAGCTCAACCGCACCCGTGCCGAGTTCGGCGACATCCGGGTGCGGCGCGCGCTCAACCACGCGATCGACCGCGACGCCATCATCCACGGCGTGCTGTTCGGCAACGGGAAACCTGCCTCGCAGCCCTTCCCGCCCGGGTACTACGCGCACGACCCGGACCTGCCCGATCCCTACCCGTACGACCCGCAGAAGGCGCGGCAGCTGCTCGCCGAGGCCGGCCTGGCCGGCGGTTTCGAGTTCGAGGCGATCGTGCCCAACACCGATCCCGGCACCGCCGTCGCCGTGCAGGAACAGCTGGCCGACATCGGGGTGCGGATGAAGATCCGCGAGGTCTCCTCCGGCGAAGCGGCCGACCTTTTCTACGGCAGGCAGCAGGGCGACGCGATGGTCGCGCCGTGGGGTGGGCGCGCCGACCCGATCCAGACCCTCGGACTGCTCTACTCCAGCAAGGGTTTCTCCAACCCCGGCGGGCACACCACGCCCGAGCTGGAGCAGCTGATCGGGCAGGCCCGGCGGACCATCGACCCGGCGGCGCGCACCGAACTCCTGCACCGCATCGACCAGATGGTCCTGGACCAGGCGCTGGACGTGCCGGTGGTCTTCGCCGACACCAACTACGGGCACGCCGCGCGCGTCACCGACCTGCGCAGCTGGTTGTCCAACAAGCCCGAGTTCCGCGGCGTCGGCACGGCCGGAACGGGGAGGTGACCGGGTGCTACAGCTCGTTGTCCGCCGCCTGGCGGCGATGGTTCCGCTGCTGTTCCTCGTTTCGCTGATCGTGTTCGGGCTGGTGCTGCTGGTGCCCGGCGACCCGGCCATCACCATCGCCGGGGAGAACGCCACCCAGGCCCAGATCGAGGCGACCCGCGAACGCCTCGGGCTCAACGACTCGCTGCTGGAGCAGTACTGGCGCTGGGCGAGCCACGCCGTCCAGGGCGACCTGGGCATGTCGATGTTCAGCAACCGCAGCGTTTCCGGCGCCATCGCGGAGCGCTTCCCGGCCACCGTGTCGCTGACCGCGGTCGCCATCGTGATGGCGCTGCTGATCAGCGTGCCCGCCGCGGTCGCCGCAGCCACCAGCCGGGGCCGCTGGCTGGACCGGTTCGCGACGGTCGGCACCTCGGTGGGCGTGGCCATGCCGAACTTCTGGCTCGGGCTGCTGCTGGCCACCGCGCTGGCGCTGAACCTGCGGCTGCTGCCCGCCACCGGCTACGTGCCGCTGGACGACGATCCGGTCGCCTGGCTGGCGCACCTCCTGCTGCCCGGTTTCACGCTGGGCCTGGCGGCCGCCGCCGAACTCACCCGCCAGCTGCGCAGCTCGCTGATCGACGTCTTCGACCAGGACTACCTGCGCACCGCCCGCGCCAAGGGCCTGCGCACCACCAGCGTCATCGCCAAGCACGCGCTGAAGAACGCGGCCACGCCGGTGGTCACGGTGCTGGGCATGCGGATCTCGGTGCTGCTGGGCGGAACCGTTGTCGTCGAGCAGATCTTCGGCATCCCCGGCCTCGGCCAGCTGGCGATCACCGCCGTGCTGCAACGGGATCTGCCGATGGTGCAGGGCGTCGTCGTGGTCACCGCCGTGATGGTGATGCTGGCCAACCTGGCGGTCGACCTGTCCTACGGCTACCTCAACCCGAAGGTGCGAGCGCAGTGAGCGCCGGCGAGGGAGGAGCGGAGTTGACCGACACCACGCAGCGGTGGACGCGGCACGTCGCCGCGGAGACCACCGCGGACGACCTCGGCCCGCCGCAGTCGCCGAGGCAGCGGTTCTGGCGCCGCTTCCGGCGGCAGCGCCCGGCGGTGCTCGCGCTGCTGTTCTTGCTGCTGCTGACGGCGGTCGCGGTGTTCGCGCCGCTGCTGGCCCCGGCCGATCCCGATGACCAGAACCTGCGCAACGTGCTCGCCGCGCCCGGCGCCGACGGGTATTTGCTGGGCACCGACCAGTTCGGCCGCGACATGCTCAGCCGGATGCTGGTGGCCAGCCGCATCTCGCTGCTCGCCGCGGTGGAAGCCGTCGGCGTCGCGGTGGTGCTCGGGGTGCCGCTGGGGCTCGTCGGCGCGTACCTCGGTCGCCGGTTCGACCGCTGGGTGGTGCGGTTGGCGGACGCGTTCATGAGCTTCCCGCCGCTGATCCTGGCGGTGGCGATCGTCGCCGCCCGCGGCCCGGGCCTGACCAACGCGATGTTCGCGGTCGGCCTGGTCACCGCGCCGCGCCTGCTGCGCCTGGTGCGCAGCTCGGTGCTGTCGGTGCGGGAGGAGACCTACATCGAGGCGGCCCGCAGCATCGGCACCCCTGCGGGCCGCATCATCCGCCGGCACGTGCTGCCCAACGTGCTGTCGCCGCTGCTGGTCCAGCTCTCGCTGGTCGCGGCCTTCGCGATGCTCGCGGAGGCGACGCTGAGCTTCCTCGGCCTCGGTGTGGTGCCGCCGCAGGCGAGCTGGGGCTCGATGTTGCAGGAGGGCGCGAGGTTCGTGTCGCTGGCGCCACACCTGGTCGTCCTCCCCGGCGTCGCCATCGCGCTGACGGTGCTGGCGTTCAACGTCCTCGGCGACGGGCTGCGCGACTCGCTGGGCCGGGAGATCAGGAGCGGTCGATGAGCGTGCTGCAGGTGTCCGACCTCGACGTCCGGTTCGCCACCGACCGCGGCTGGGTCACGGTGGTCGAAGGCGTGTCGTTCGCCGTCGAAGCGGGGGCGACGCTGGGCCTGGTCGGCGAATCCGGCTCCGGCAAGACCGTCACCAGCCTGGCGATGCTGGGCCTGCTGCCGCCGCGGACCAGCCGGGTGTCCCGCGGCAGCATCCGGCTCGACGGCACCGAGCTGGTCGGCATGCCGCAGAAGCGGCTGGCCGACATCCGCGGCAACGACATCGCGATGATCTTCCAGGAGCCGATGTCGTCGCTGAACCCGGCGTTCACCATCGGCGACCAGATCGCGGAAACCGTGCGGCGGCACCGAAAGGTGTCCCGCAAGGCGGCGATGGGCCGCGCCGTCGCGGCGCTGGACCAGGTCGGCATCCCGAACGCGGCGCGCCGGGTGCGCAGCTACCCGCACGAGTTCTCCGGCGGGATGCGGCAGCGGGCGATGATCGCGATGGCGATCTGCTGCGAGCCGAAGGTGCTCGTCGCCGACGAGCCGACGACGGCGCTGGACGTGACGATCCAGGCCCAGATGCTCGACCTGCTGCGGCAGATGCGCGACGAGCTCGGCATGGGGATGGTGTTCATCACCCACGACCTGGGCGTGGTCGCCGACATCTGCGACCGGGTGGTAGTGATGTACGCCGGGCAGGTGGTGGCGGCCGACGACGTCGACCACCTCTTCAGCCACCCGCCGCACCCCTACGCCGAGGGCCTGCTGGCCGCCATGCCGCAGGTCGGCGGCGCGGAGCGGCTGGCCACCATCCCCGGCCAGGCCCCGACGCCCGGCGCCGTGCCCGACGGCTGCCGCTTCCACCCCCGCTGCCCGTACGCCGCCGACCGCTGCGCCACCGGCGCCCCGGAGCTCCGGCCGTTCGACCTGCACCGCGCCACCCGGTGCGTCCGCTCCGACGAACTCCTGTTGCGAGGCCCGGCATGACCGCACTGCTCGAAGTCGAGGACCTGTCGGTGAGCTTCCCGTTGCAGCGCGGCCTGTTCCGGCGCGGGGCGCGGCTGCGCGCGGTGGACGGGGTGTCGTTCGAGGTGGCCGCCGGGGAGATCCTCGGGCTGGTCGGCGAGTCCGGCTCCGGCAAGTCGACCACCGGCCGGGCCCTGATGCGGCTGGTCGACTCCGACGGCGGCGCGGTCCGGCTGCGGGGCACCGAGCTGACCGCGCTCGGCGGCCGCGAGCTGCGGCGGCACCGCAGGCACATCCAGATGGTGTTCCAGGACCCCTACTCGTCGCTGGACCCGTCGATGGTGGTCGCCGAGAGCGTCGGCGAACCGCTGGAGGTGCACGAGGGCCTGCGCGGGAAGGCCCGCGACGAACGGGTCCGGGACCTGCTGGTGCGGGTGGGCCTGTCGCACCGCCACCTGGAGCGCTACCCGTACGAGTTCTCCGGCGGGCAGCGGCAGCGGCTGGCCATCGCCCGCGCGCTGGCTGTCGACCCGGACGTCGTGGTCTGCGACGAGGCGGTGTCCGCATTGGACGTTTCGACGCAGAACCAGATCATCAACCTGCTGGAGGAACTGCGCGCCGAACTGGGCACCTCGTACCTGTTCATCTCGCACGACCTGTCGGTGGTGCGGCAGCTCGCCCAGCGGGTGGCGGTGATGTACCTGGGGCGGCTCGTGGAGGAAGGCCCGTCGCAGCGCCTCTACTCCCATCCCGCCCACCCGTACACCGAGGCGCTGCTGTCGGCGGTCCCGGTGCCCGACCCGAAGGTGCAGCGCCGCCGCGAACGCATCGTGCTCCCCGGCGATCCGCCGGACCCGACCGATCCGCCCGGCGGCTGCACCTTCCACCCGCGCTGCCCGTACGCGATGGACGTCTGCCGCTCGGTCGTCCCCGAGCCGACGCCCGTCGACGGCGGCGGCACGGTGCGCTGCCACCTGCACACCAGCGGGCCCGCGCTGGCCGGCGGTTCCGTCCTGGAACTGCGTGCCGCAGAATCGGGGGCGGCAACCGACACCGGGAGTTGATGGGCTTGCAGACCGCGACGGCCGCGCTGAACGACATCAAGACGCACTACTGCGCAGGCGGTTCCGGCCCGGCCGTGGTGTTCGTGCACGGCCTCGCCGAGGACCACCGCAGCTGGCGGCGCCAGCAGGAGGAGTTCGCCGACCACCGCACCTACGCCTACGACGTGCGCGGGCACGGCGGCAGCACGGTCGGCGAGGCGAACGGGACCCTGGCCCAGCTGCGGGACGATCTGCTCGCGTTCCTCGCCGAGGTCTCGGGGCCAGCGGTGTGCGTGGGATTCTCCCTCGGCGGCACGGTGGTGCTCTCCGCTGCGGCGCACCGACCTGACCTGGTCACCGGCGTCGTCGTGCTCGGGACGTCCTCGGTGGTGGGGCGGGCGGCGGCCGAGATCAACCTGCAGCGGGCCGCGGAGACCGGCGACGCCGTGCTCGACTCGCTGCGCGCGGACACCGCGATGATGGTCTCGAACTCCACAGTGGACATCGACGAGGTGATCGCGCGACGCGCGGAGTCCCTCGGCGACGGCCGCGGATACGCGAACGCGGCGACCGCGATGGCGGGCCTGCGCGGCAACCCGCTGACCCCGGAGCTGGCGGCGATCAAGTGCCCGGTGACGGTGATCGGCGGCGAGCACGACGTCCTCTGCCCGCGCAAGGCGGCCGACATCCTCGTCGAAGCACTCCCCCGGGCCACGTACCAGGAAATCGCCGGCGCGGGTCACCTGATGAACGTCGACAACCCGGAAGCCGTCACAGCCGCGCTGCGCAATGCCCTGGCCGTGCAAGGGCCGTGAGCCTTTCGAGCCGTCGTAGCGATCCGAAAGGCCCACGGCCCGCCCGGCTCAGAACAGGAGGGCCATGAGCTGGATCGGGACCATGGCGATGACCGACGCCGCCGAGACCGTCAGGGTCACCGACTTCAGCGCTCCCCGCGTCGTCTGCGGCAGCAGGGTCTGCAACAGCCAGAACGTGTTGCTGGTCGCGTGGATGACGAACAGCGAGCCCGCGCCCGCCGCCAGGGCGACGAAGATCGGGTCGATGCCCAGCAGCGGCATCACCGGGCCCAGCACGCCCGCGGCGGTGATCGACGCCAGCGTCACCGAGCCGATCGCGATGTGCAGCACCGCGGCCACCAGCCACACCAGCAGCAGCGGCACGACCGTGCTGGTGGAGAAGTAGTCCTTCAGCAGCTCGCCCAGGCCGACGTCCTTCACCGTCTGCGCCAGCGAACCGCCGACACCGGTGAGGATGAGGATCTGGCCGCTCTCGTGGAAACCGCGCTTGAACGCCGCCGCGGTCTGCTCCGCCGGGAGCTTCCAGCGCGCGATGAGCACCGCCCCGATCAAGCCGATGAGCAGCGCGATCACCGGGTCGCCGAGGAAGTCGACCCACGGCGAGGAGAACTCGGCCATCTCCGCGATGGCGCCGAAGGCGATCAGCGCCAGCGCGAGCAGCAGCGGGGCCAGCAGCAGCGGCAGCGGCGGGAGTTCGCGCGGCGACCGCTCTTCCTCCTCCGCGACCTCGGCGACCGGCAGCTCCTCGGTCTCGTCCAGCTTCGGGTTCCACAGGCCGCGCTTGGCCAGCGCGGTGAACAGCGCCAGCGTGACGACGATGGTGAAGACCGCGGTGATGGTGCCGAAGAGGAACATCTTGCCGAACGGCAGGTCCAGCACGCCGGCCAGCGCGACGGCCCCGACGCCGGGCACCACGAACACCAGGCCGACCTCGATGCCCAGCGCCATCGCTGCGCACATCCGGGCCGCGCCGTACGGCCCGATCTGCCGGGACAGCCGGCTGGCCAGCGGCGCGGTGATCACCAGCAGCACGTCCGCGAAGATCGACTGCAGGACCGTGCCGACGGTGGCGCCGAAGGTGTAGGGCAGGCTCCGCGGCCCGAAGGTGCGCACGAGCAGGTCGACGAGCTTCTCGATCGCGCCGAGCGAGGCCATCAGCGAGCCGAGCAGCACGCCGAACGCGATCAGCAGCCCGACCTCGGTCATCAGGTCGCCGAAGCCGGTGGTGATGGACTTGATGGTCTGCTCGGGGCCCAGTCCGGAGACCAGGCCCAGGTAGATCGCGCCGAGGACGAGCGCGATGGCCGGGCTGATCTTGGCGCGGAGGATGAGCACGACGACGCCGACGATGGTTATCGCGGCGTTGGCGAAGACAACGATGTCCGACATCTATGGGTCCGATTCGTCGGGGTCGGCACGAGCCGACTCCTGAGTTTTGCGGCGAGCAGCGCTTTTCCCGCCGGATCGGGTTTTGCCCAACCGGCGGCTACGAAGACGGACCGGCGAAGCATACACATCATCGTTGCGCGATCAAGGTCTTGTGAATCCTCATTCGGGTGATTACGGTCCTGTCTTGCCGAATAAAGGCATCAGTTTCCCAAATACTGAAAAGCAGGGGCTTGCGGAGACGGACACCTCCACACCCCGGGCGCTCACATCGCCCTCGCCGCAACACCGTGAAACAGGAGAAGACCGATGGCGTCCAACGGACACGGGCCCCTCACCGGGGTCCGGGTGGTCGAGCTCGGCAACTTCATCGCCGCCCCGACCGCGGGCCGGATCCTCGCCGAGTTCGGCGCCGACGTCATCAAGATCGAACGCCCCAAGACCGGCGACGAGCTGCGCAACTGGCGGCTGCACGGCGGCGACGTGTCGCTGCTGTTCCGCACCATGGCGCGCAACAAGCGCTCGATGACCCTCGACCTGCGCTCCGCGCCGGGCCAGGACGTCGCGCGGAAGCTGATCGCCGGCGCGGACATCGTGCTGGAGAACTTCCGGCCCGGCACGCTGGAGAAGTGGGGACTCGGCCCGGCGGAGATCCGCCGGGCCAACCCGGGAGCCGTGCTGGTGCGGATCTCCGGGTTCGGGCAGACCGGGCCGTACCGGGAGCGCCCGGGCTTCGGCGGCGTCGCCGAGGCCTTCGGCGGCGTGCGGCACCTGACCGGCTACCCGGGCATGCCGCCGGTGCGCACCGGCGTCAGCCTGGCGGACTCGGTGGCCGGGCTCTACGCGGTCATCGGCGCGTTGATGGGATTGCTGCGCCGCCGCTCCGGCGAGCCCGGCGAGACCGTCGACGTCGCGCTGTACGAAGCGATCTACTCGCTGATGGAGTCCTCGGTGCCGGACTTCGACGCCTTCGGCGTCACCCGGGAGGCCACCGGGGCGACGATCCCCGGGGTCGTGCCGTCGAGCACCTACCGGTGCGCCGACGGCAAGTACGTGGTGGTCGGTGGCAACAACAACGCCATCTACGCCCGGCTGATGAACCTGATCGACCGCCCCGACCTGGCCGACGATCCCGCGCTGCAGACGAACGTGGGCCGGGTCGAGCGGGGCGCGGAGATCGACGAGGCGATCGGCTCCTGGACGGCGCGGCTGGACAGCCCCCGGGTGCTGGAGCTGCTCGCCGGGGCGTCCGTCCCCAGTGGACCCATCTACGACGTGCCGGACATCGTGGCCGATCCGCACTTCGCGGCCCGCGGGATGCACGAACGGCACCCGGTGCGCATCGAGGGCGACGAGACCCGCGAGGTGCTGTTCCCCGGCATCGTCCCGAAGCTGACCGAAGAACCGGGCGGCACCCGCTGGCTCGGCCCGGAACTGGGCGAGCACACCGATGAGGTGCTGGCCGAGCTGGGGCTCTCCCCGACCGAGACCGCCGGGCTGCGGGCCGAAGGAGTGATCTGAATTGGTACTCATCACCGAGGTGTCGCTGCGCGACGGGCTGCAGATCGAGCCGGTGATCGTGCCCACCGCCGACAAGGTCCGCTTCGGCGAACTGCTGGTCGACGCGGGTTTCAAGCACCTGGAGATCGGTTCGTTCGTCAACCCGAAGCGGGTGGCGACGATGGCCGACACCGCCGAGGTCGTCGCGGGCCTCGCCGACCAGCCCGCGACCTTCCACACGCTGGTGCTCAACGAGCGGGGCGCGCAGCGCGCCGTCGAGGCGGGCGCGAAGAACGTGCGGCTGGTGCTTTCGGCCAGCGAGGGTCACAGCGTGTCGAACGCCGGTGTCGGCACGGCGGAGGCGATGCAGCGCATCGCGCGGGCCGCCGAGATCGTGCACGACGCGGGAATCCGCACCGAAGGCTGCATCGCGACCGCGTTCGTCTGCCCCTTCGACGGCGACACCCCGGTGGAGCGCGTCGTCCGGGTCGCGCGGCACTACGCGGACATCGGCGTCGACGTGCTGCACCTCGCGGACACCATCGGCGCGGCTTCGCCGGGCGACATCAACCGCGCCGTCACCGCGGTGCGCGACGTCTTTCCCGTGGAGCGAACAGGTCTTCACCTGCACAGCACCTACGGCATGGCCGACGCCAACGCCTGGGAGGCCTACCGCTGCGGCATCCGGCGCTTCGACGCCGCGCTCGGCGGGCTCGGCGGCTGCCCGTTCGCGCCGGGCGCGACCGGCAACATCGCCGCCGACGACCTGATCCACCTGTTCCACCGGGAAGGCATCGACACCGGGATCGACGTGTCCAAGCTCGGCGCGCTGCGCGAGCACCTCGCCGGGCTGGTCGGGCACGCGCTGCCGTCGGCGCTGGCGAAGATCCCGGCCGCTCCCGCGGAAGTCCGGCGCTAGCCGTGGCCGCGGAACCGTTCACCACCGGTGTCGGCGTCCTGGACCGCTCGGTGGCCATCCTGGACTGCGTGGAAAGCCACCCGATGGGCACCAGCGAACTGGCCAGGACGCTCGGCCTGACGGTGTCCACCGCGCACCGGCTGGCCACCGCCCTCGTCGCGCACGGCCTGCTGCGGCGCGACGCGGCGGGCTGCTTCCACCTCGGCCCGCGCTTCGCGACCTCGGCGCTGGCCGAGACCGCGCAGCCGGTGCTGGAGGAATTGTGCGCGGCGGCGGGGGAATCGGTGCAGTTGTGGGTCCGGCGGGCGGACCACCGGCTGTGCATCGTGAGCGTCGAGTCGCCGGAGGAACTGCGGGCCAGCCAGCCCGTGGGCACCCTGCTCCCGTTCCCGCACGGATCGTCCGGCCAAGTGCTGCTCGGCGAGCGGAACCCGGACGGCCACGACTGGGTCGAGAGCGTCCAGGCCCGCGCGCCGGGCGTCGGTTCGGTCAGCGCTCCGGTGCGCCTGCACGGCGACACGATCGCGGCGGTGTGCCTTTCGGCACCGACGCAACGACTCCTGCCGAGCCCCGGCCGGCGCTTCGGCGCCCAGGTCGTCGCCGCCGCGGAGCGGATCGGAGCGGCCCTCGGCGGCTAGTGCACGGTCGTCGGCTCGGTTCCCGGTCCGGCGTCGTGGCGGTCACGCCGATCCGTGCCGCGTCCCGTTCGGGATTTGCGAAAACCAGCGCGGCCAGTCCACCGACCACCATCAGCACGCCCGGGGCCCAGCGCCATCCGAAGTGGACGATGACCAGCGTGAGCAGCGGCGCGGCGAGCATGCCGCCCAGCCCGCCGCCACCGACGACCAGTGCACCGGGGATGCTGCGCTTCTCGTTCGGGAACCACTTGAACGCGGCGTGCAGGGCCACCGGCTGGGCCGGGCCTTCCGCCGCGCCCAGGACGATCCGGCTCACCAGCAGCAGACCGAAACCGGCCCCGGCGGCGACCGGGAGCTGGGTGACCGCCCAGATCAAGGCCAGGACGAACAGGATCCGTGATGCGCTGGTGGCTGGAGGCCGACCAGCCGGAGCTGAGCCCGGAGGAGATCACCGGCATGCTCCAGGACCTGTCCTTGCGCGGCCGCCACTGGGCGAACGGGTTCGACGGCGATCCCGTGGACAGGTGAAGCAGAACCCCCGGCACCTCCGTCCACATCGGACGGCAATGCCGGGGGTTCGCGGCCGGTTCAGCGGAGCAGCTGGGACTCCAGCCGGTCCGCCAGCTCGTTCATGATCCCGGCGTAGCTGGCGTAGCTCATCGGCGCGACCGCGTCCCATTCGACGAAGCGGTTCGCGGCGGCCGCCGGGTGCGAGGCGAACACCGGGTTCTCCTTCATCTGCTCCGGCTTCATCGAGGCCGGCCGGGCGTCCCACAGCAGGACGTCGCCGGGATAGGCGTTGGCCTTCTCCCAGGACAGCCGCTCGAAGTAGCCGCCGCCGGCCACGTCCGGGTTCTTCGGCGTCGTGATCGGCAGGCCCAGCTCCTTGACGTAGTAGTCCAGGTCCGGGTTGCGGGCCGGGACCACCACGAAGTACTCCTCCTTGGTGCCGCCCACGGCCAGGATCGACTTGCCCTCGGCGCGCATCCGCGCCCCGATGTCGCGCAGGCGCTGGGCGGCCACGTTGAACCGGTCCTCGTCGGCCTTCACCCGCTCCGAGTCGACGTCGCCGCCGAGCGCGCGAGCCAGCTCCTTGTACTTGCGGATGGCCTCGGGCAGCGCGATCCCGGACTGCTGGACGCCGACGGTCGGCACGATCCGCTTGACCGCCTCCTCCTGGTCCTGGACCAGGTGCCAGAGGCCCTCGAACTCCGCGTACTTGCCGCTGACCAGCAGATCCGGGTCGAGGGAGGTCAGCCGCTCCATGTTCACCTCGCCGTAGCCCGGCCCGGTGACGTCGGTGACCTGGCGGGGATCGATGCTGCCCGCCTCCGGCTCGGTGGAGCCGTCGTCGCGCACCAGCGGCCCGAAGGTGCCGGCCACGTTGACCCCGAAGTCCTTCAGCGCGCCGGCCGCCGAGACCTGCGCGACGACTCGCTCCGGGCGCTTGTCCGCCGTCACGGTGATCCCGCGATCATCGGTGTAGGACCACCCGGCGCCAGCCTGATCGTTCTGACCAGGCGAAGCGCATGCCGCCAGCGAGCCGGCGGCGACGAGCAACGCGGCAGCCGCTCGGATCTTGTGACGCAAACCAACCTCCCCAATTCCGTAAGGCTAGGCTAACCTAGCACTCGATCTCGGGAGGTTACGGATGCCAGGTACGCGGACCGCGCAGTTGACCGAGCACAAACCCGTCTACCGGACGTTCCCGGTCGAGGTCGCGCGGGTGCAACGGCTCGGCCCGAGCTTCGTCCGGATCACCTTCACCGCCGAGTGCCTGCGCTCCTTCGGCGCCGGCGGGCACGACCAGCGGATCAAGCTGGTGCTGCCGCAGCCGGGCCGCACCCTCGCGGACTTCCCGAGCGGCCCCGACTGGTACCAGCGGTGGCTGGCGATGCCCGACGAGATCCGCCCGAACCTGCGCACCTACACGGTCCGCGCCTACCGCGGCGAATCCGCCGAGCTCGACGTCGACTTCGTGCTGCACGGCGGCCCCGGCCACGGCGGCCCCGCCTCGAACTGGGCGGCGCAGGCGCGACCCGGCGACGAGATCGGCCTGCTCGGCCCCGACCGGCCGGGCACCGGCCGCATGTGGGGCTGCGAGTGGGCGCCGCCCGCGGCGGCCAGCCACTTGGTCCTCGCCGGCGACGAGACCGCCGTGCCCGCCGTCGCCTCCATCGTCGAATCGCTCCCGCCGTGCGCCCGCGGCATCGTCTGCCTCGAAGTGCCGGAGGAGCACGACCGGCAGGACTGGAACCTGCCCGACGGCGTCGAGGTGCGCTGGTTCCCCCGATGCGCGGCGATGCCGCACGGCAAGCTGCTGGAGGAAGGCGTCGCCGCGGCGCTGAACGAGCTGCGCCCGACGTCGCGCGGCGGCGCGGCCGACCTGGACGACGTCGACGTGGACACCACGACGCTGTGGGAGGTGCCCGACACGCCCATCGACGCGGCCTCCCCCAACGCCTTCTACGGCTGGCTGGCCGGCGAGGCGGGGGTGATCAAGCGGCTGCGGCGAATGCTGGTGAGCGACTACGGCATTCCGAAGCAAGCGGTCGCCTTCATGGGTTATTGGCGCGAGGGCCGCTGCTGACCTCCTGATCTGTCGGTGCCTTCGGTTACTGTGCTCTGCGACACCAAAAGTCCAGGACAGGTAGCCGAAGGGGCGCAGTCATGGCCGCCACGACCACCATGGCCACCGACGATTTCGTCGCGCAGGCCGACCCGTACCGCCGGGAACTGCTGGCGCACTGCTACCGGATGCTCGGCTCGCTGCACGACGCCGAGGACCTGGTGCAGGAGACGTACCTGCGCGCCTGGCGCGCCTACGACCGGTTCGAGGGCCGCTCGTCGCTGCGCACCTGGCTCTACCGGATCGCGACCACCACCTGCCTGACCGCGCTGGAGAACCGGAAGCGCCGGCCGCTGCCGACCGGCCTGGGCGGCCCCACCGACAACCCCGGCGGCGAGCTGGTCGAACTCCCCGAGGTGGCGTGGCTGGAACCCATCCCCGACGGCATGGTCACCGACGAGCACACCGATCCCGCGGCGATCGTCGGCGCGCGGGAGAGCACCCGGCTGGCGTTCATCGCGGCCCTGCAGCACCTGCCAGCCCGGCAGCGCGCGGTGCTGATCCTGCGCGACGTGCTGAAGTGGAAGGCCGCCGAGGTCGCCGACGCGCTCGGCATCAGCACGGCCGCGGCCAACAGCGTCCTGCAGCGCGCCCGGGCCCAGCTCGACCAGGTCAGGCCGTCCGAGGAAGACACCCCGCAGCCGCTGTCCGCCGAGCAGCGGCAGCTGCTGGAGCGCTACGTGGCGGCGTTCGAGGCCAAGGACATCCCGGCCATCGTGCAGATGTTCACCGACGACGCGGTCTGGGAGATGCCGCCGATCGCGACGTGGGTGCGCGGCGCGGAGCACATCGGCCAGCTGGTCGACCTCAAGTGCCCGGCCGGTCCGGGCGAGATGCGCCTGCTGCCGGCGCGGGCGAACGGCCAGGTCGCCTTCGGCGTGTACCGGCTCGAGCCCGACGGCGTGTTCCGGCCGTTCCACCTGCAGGTGCTGGACTTCGACGGCACGAAGGTCAAGCACACCGTCGCGTTCTTCGACGTCAGCCTGTTCCCCAAGTTCGGCCTGCCCGACACCTGCCCGGCGTGATCCCGCGCAGGGCGGCTAGGTCAGCGGGTGCGCGGCGAGGAACCGCAGCACGGCGCCGGAGGATTCGGCTTGCTGCTCCTCGAAATAGGCGTGGCGGGCACCTTCGAGGTAGTGCAGTTCGGCACCGGCAATGCGTTCGGCGAGGACCGCTGCGTTCTCCGCCGGGCTGAAGATGTCGTCGGTGCCGTGCAGCACCAGCGTCGGCGCCGTCACCCGGTCCAGCTCCGCCCAGCTGTCGTGGCCGTTGCTGGCCCGGAGGTGCCCGCGCCGGGCGTGGTGGGGCATCGGGCCGCCGAGCGTGACGTACGGGCCGGGGTGGGCCCGCACCCATTCCGGCGTGTACATCAGGTCGATCAGGGCTTGCCGCGCCGCGTCCGCCGACGGCTGCGCCAGGGACCGCGTCACCTCGGCGTCGGCGCGCAGCCCGCGGGTGCCGCCGACCGAGGTGCAGCCCAGGATCAGCGCACCGACCCGGTCCGGGTGGTCGATCGCCACCCACTGCGCCACCTTGCCGCCCATCGAGGTGCCGTAGACGTGTGCTCGCGCCAAGCCCAGGTCGTCGAGGACGGCGATCACATCGCCCGCGAAACGGCGGACGCTGTACTCGGCGTCGGCGGGCTTGTCGCTCTGCCCGGTGCCGAGGTAGTCCAGCACGATCGTCCGGTGGCCGCCCTCGAAATCGGCGTGCACGTTGTCCCACCAGTGGTGGGTGTTCGCCTGCCCGCTCAGCAGCACCAGCGGTTCGCCGGAACCCCGGACCTGGTAGTAGATCTTGGCTTGGTCAGCTGTCGTCGCGAACGGCACGCGAACATCCTAGAGTGGCCAGCGGAGACGTCTGGGCGCCTGGTGGCCCCCTCGGCCTTCAAAGCCGGTGGCACCGAGCACCTCGGTGCGGCGGGTTCGATTCCCGTCCGTCTCCGCCAGTGAACCCGTCGTCGACGTGCTGCAATGGGGCCATGCCCGGAACCGCGGCGATTCGCCTGACCCAGTACGCGCACGGCGGCGGCTGCGCCTGCAAGATCCCGCCCGGCGAACTGGAGTCGGTCGTCGGCGGCCTGGCGCCCGCCGTCGAACGTCCGAACGCCGAACTGGTCGTCGGCCTGGACACCGGCGACGACGCCGCCGTGGTGCGCGCCGGCGGCGGGCCGGCGATCGTGGCCACCACGGACTTCTTCACGCCCGTCGTGGACGATCCCTACGACTGGGGCCGCATCGCCGCCACGAACGCGCTGTCCGACGTCTACGCGATGGGCGGGACCCCGATCGTCGCGGTCAACCTGCTCGGCTGGCCGCGCGACGTCCTGCCGTTCGAGCTGGCGGCGGAGGTGCTGCGCGGCGGTTGCGACGCCGCCGGGGCGGCGGGCTGCCACGTCGGCGGCGGGCACAGCGTCGACGATCCCGAGCCGAAGTACGGCCTGGCGGTCACCGGCCTGGTCGAGCCGGATCGGTTGCTGCGCAACGACACCGCGCGTCCCGGCCTGCCGCTGTCGCTGACGAAACCACTGGGCATCGGCGTCCTCAACGCCCGGCACAAGAGCACCGGCGAACGCTTCGAGCAGGCGATCGACGCGATGACGACGCTGAACCGCGATGCCGCCGCCGCGGCGGCGCGGGCGGGGGCGGTGTGCGCGACCGACGTCACGGGATTCGGCTTGCTGGGCCACCTGTTCAAGACGATGCGCGCCTCCGGCACCGCCGCCGAGATCGACGTGGCCGCCGTGCCCTACCTCGACGGCGCGCGGGATGCGGTGCGGGCCGGGTTCGTCAGCGGCGGCACCCGCCGGAACCTCGACTGGGTCCGGCCGCACCTCGATCCTGGTTCAGCACCGGGAGAAGACCTGCTGCTGCTCGCCGACGCGCAGACCTCCGGCGGGCTGCTCGTGGTCGGCGAGGTGCCCGGCGCGGCGGTGATCGGCCGGGTGATCCCCGCTGGCGCCGCGACGATTTCGCTGCTCTGAAACGCATCCGCCCACATCGTGGGCAGCCGCGATGATCCATTGACGCTTCCCGGGGACGCTTCTAGCGTTCTAGGCATGGCTCAGTCGGTGCAGTTGGTCACCAGGGACCACGTCGACCTCCTCCGGGTGAGCTCCGCCGCCTGTCCGCGGCGCTGAGCGCCCGCAGTCCCGCGCTTCTCCCGGCATCGTTCGCCGGTCCCATTCGCCGCTTCCCCCGGCGCCGTTCCCGCGCGCCTCCGGCGCGCTCGCCCTCCTCAATCCGCTGTGGAGTCAACTCCGCCCGGCAGCAAGGACCTGCAGATGGCACCACGACCGAACCTGCACCTCGCGGTGGCGCTGGACGGCGCCGGCTGGCATCCCGCCGCGTGGCGGGAGGAATCCGCCCGCCCCGCCGAGCTCTTCACCGCCGACTACTGGGTCGACGTCGTGCGGGAAGCGGAACGCGGACTTCTCGACCTCGTCACGATCGAGGACTCGCTCGGCCCGCAGACCACCCTCGACGAGGGCCCGGACGACCGGACCGACCAGGTGCGCGGCCGGCTCGACGCCGGGCTGATCGCCGCCCGCGTCGCGCCCCGCACCACGCACATCGGACTGGTGCCCAGCGCGGTCGTCACCCACACCGAGCCGTTCCACATCTCCAAGGCGGTCGCCAGCCTGGACTACATCAGTGCCGGCCGCGCGGGCTGGCAGGCGCAGGTTTCGGGGCGCCGCAGCGAAGCCGCGCACTTCGGCCGTCGCGAGGTCGACCCCGTGGAGCTGTTCGACGAGGCCGCGGACTACGTGGAGGTGGTCCGCCGGCTGTGGGACAGCTGGGAGGACGACGCGGAGATCCGCGACGTCGCGACCGGCCGCTTCATCGACCGCGACAAGCTGCACTACATCGACTTCGCCGGGAAGTGGTTCGACGTCAAGGGACCGTCGATCACGCCCCGGCCGCCGCAAGGCCAGCCGCTGGTGACGGCGCTCGCGACGGACGCGGCCGCGCACCGGTTCGCCGCCCGCGCCGCGGACATCGCCTTCACCATCCCGCACGACGCGGAGCAGGCGCGGATCATCGTCGAGCGGATCCGCACCGAACAGCTCGACGCCGGACGGGAGCACGACGCCCTGCACGTCTTCGGCGAGCTGGTCGTGTTCCTCGGCGACGGCGCGGCCGAGCGCAAGGTGCGGCTGGACGAGCAGGACGGTTCGGTGTCCACATCGGACGCACCGGTTTTCACCGGCACCACGACCGAACTCGCCGACCGGCTGCTCGCCTGGCGGGAGTCGGGGCTTTCCGGATTCCGGCTGCGGCCCGGTGCCATCCCGCGCGACTTGACCGCGATCACCCGGGACCTCGTCCCGGAACTGCAACGGCGCGGGGCGTTCCGCCCCGCGTACGAGGCCGACACGCTGCGCGGCCTGTTCGGCCTGTCCCGGCCCGCCAGCCGCTACGCCACCGCCGGAGGACACCAGTGAGATCCCTGAGTCAACCCCTATGCCGCTTGGGTCTGTTCGGCGGGTTCGTGCAGGGCGGGGTTGTAACAGGTTTTGTCGCGCCAGCAGGC